>CADDZP010000160.1 GCA_902812475.1 Actinomycetota bacterium
GGCCCTGGCAGCCGACCGCCTGGCGCTCGTCGGCGAGGGCTTCGACGCCAGCCGCACGCCGTACCGCGTGGTCCACACAGCGCGCTACGAGGCCATGGAGGCGTACTTCGAGGCGGCCGGTCCGGACGGCATGCGCATGATGTCGTCGACGGCGGCCCTGCAGGTGAACATCAGCCTGGGCCACAGCCCTGGTCTTGCCGAGGAGCGCTGGCTCCTCGCCCACGCCCTCGGGCCGACGCTCGTTGCCATGTTCGCCAACTCACCCGTCCACGCCGGTCGAGCGATGGGCTGGAAGTCGGCCCGGTCGGCCACGTGGTGGCAGATCGATCCCACTCGCACGGCACCCGTACCCGTCGGCGGCGGCGTGTTGGCATGGGCCTCGTACGCGCTGGACGCGCGCGTCATGTTCATCCGCCAGAACATCGACACGTACCTCCCACTGGCGCGGCCGATGTCGTTCGCGACGTGGATCTCTGCCGGCCACGAGCTCGGCTTCCCGACGCTGGACGACCTCGACTACCACCTCACCACGCTGTTCCCACCCGTCCGCCCTCGGGGATGGCTCGAGCTGCGTTACCTCGACGCCCTGCCTGACCCCTGGTGGCGGGTGGCAGCCACGGTCGTCGCCACCCTCCTGCTCGACGACGAGGCCAAAGCGGCCGCCTTCCGAGCCACCGAAGGAACTGAGGAGCTGTGGCTGGCGGCCGCCCGGTGGGGACTCGAACACCCGACGCTGGCGTCGGCCGCGCTCGAATGTGTCCACGCCGCCCTCGATGGTGCGGCGCGCGTCGGTGCCGACGCGGCCTCGATCGCGGCCACGGCCGCCTACCTCGACCGCTACGTCGCCCGGGCCCGCTGTCCCGCCGACGACCGCCTGCTGTTGGGCGTCTCGAGTTGAGCAGGCGGCGATGACCGACAAGGAGCGCATCGCGACCGAGCTCGACGCCGTGCGCCGCCGGTCGCTGGCCCTGCTCGATCCGGTGCCCGACGACGACCTGGTCCGTCAGCACTCGCCGCTCATGTCGCCGCTGGTGTGGGACCTGGCCCACGTCGGCAATTACGAGGAGCAGTGGCTGTTGGGCGCCGTCGCCGGCACACGCGTCGCCGCCCATCTCGACGGCATCTACGACGCCTTCCGGAACGCTCGCAAGGACCGTCCGCAGCTCGATCTGTTGGGGCCGGTCGAAGCGCGCACATACGTGACCGACGTCCGGTCCCGCGTGCTCGACGTGCTCGAGCGCCTGGAGCTCGACGGCGACGGCCTGCTGGACGAAGGCTTCGTGTACGGGATGGTCGTGCAACACGAGCATCAGCACGACGAGACGATGACGGCGACGCTGCAGCTGCGGACGTCGACGGAGTACCCCCTCGTCGACATCACAGACGTGGGCGATGCCGGCGATGCCGATGCCTCCTTGCCGTCCGAGGTTCGGGTCGACGCCGGCCCGTTCCTCATGGGCACAGATCTGGAGCCGTGGGCGTACGACAACGAGCGCCCGGCCCACACCGTCGACGTCGACTCCTTCTGGATCGACACGGCGCCGGTCACGAACGCTGCGTTTGTCGAGTTCATCGCCGACGGCGGCTACGACGACCGCCGGTGGTGGACCGACGAGGGCTGGGCCTGGCGCCAGAAGGCAGGGCTGCAACATCCGGAGTTCTGGGCGCCGGACGGCGCAGGCGGATGGGTGCGCACGCGCTTGGGCCGCGTGGAGGACGTGCCGCCCCACGAGCCGGTGCAACACGTGTGCTGGTACGAGGCCGATGCCTACGCGAGGTGGGCGGGCAAGCGCTTGCCCACCGAGGCGGAGTGGGAGAAGGCGGCGTCGTGGACGCCCGACGGTGTCAAGCGCCGCTACCCGTGGGGCGACGACCCGACGCCCTTCCTGGCGAACCTGTCGACGAGCAGTCGCTTCTCACCCGCGCCCGACGGCACCTTCCCGGGCGACGCCAGCCCGTGGGGATGCCGCCAGATGATCGGCGACGTGTGGGAGTGGACGTCCTCGGACTTCATGCCGTACCCCGGCTTCCGATCGTTCCCCTACCGGGAGTACAGCGAGGTCTTCTTCGGCACCGAGTACAAGGTCCTGCGGGGCGGCTCGTGGGCCACCCACCCGACCGCCATCCGGACCACGTTCCGCAACTGGGACTTTCCCATTCGGCGCCAGATCTTCGCCGGGTTCCGCTGCGCGAGGGACGCGTGACGGGCGCCGTCCGGGTCGACGTCTTCCTCACCTCGGCCGATCTCGACGCCGCGCTGCGCGCCGACGTGGCGCGGGGCCTCACCTCGTCGCCCAAGGAGCTGCCCCCGAAGTGGTTCTACGACGAGCGGGGCTCCCGGTTGTTCGACGAGATCACTCGGCTCGACGAGTACTACCCGACGCGGCGGGAACGGGAGATTCTGCAGCCGCACGCCGACGACGTGGCGGCGACCGGTGCCGACACGCTGGTCGAGCTCGGGTCGGGGACGTCGGAGAAGACCCGCCTCCTGCTGGAGGCGATGAGTCGCGCCGGTTGTCTCCGCCGCTTCGTCCCCTTCGACGTGGACGAGGTGACGCTGCGAGCCGCGGCCGAAGCGATTGCCAGCGAGTACGAAGGCGTCGACGTCCACGCCATCGTCGGCGATTTCGAGCACCACCTCGGCCGCATACCCGGCGGCGGCCGACGGGTGATCGC
The DNA here is from genome assembly GCA_902812475.1 of Actinomycetota bacterium. GTDB lineage: Bacteria > Actinomycetota > Acidimicrobiia > Acidimicrobiales > AC-14 > CADDZP01. The sequence goes on from CADDZP010000160.1 coordinate 2,677, forward strand.
CTTCCTCGGGGGCACGATCGGCAACCTCCGGCCCGGCCCGCGGGCCGACTTCATCCGCCGGATCGCCGCCGGCATGGGCGACGGCGATGCCTTTCTCCTGGGCACCGACCTGGTCAAGGACATCGATCGGCTGGAAACCGCCTACGACGACGCGTCCGGTGTGACGGCCGAGTTCAACCGCAACATCCTGCGGGTGGTCAACCGGCGCCTGGGTGCCGACTTCGACCCCGAGCGCTTCACGCACGTGGCCCGCTTCGACAAGGACAACGAGTGGATCGAGATGCTCCTGCGCTCCGACGTCGAGCAGACGGTGCACGTGCCTGCCCTCGAGCTCACCGTTGCGTTCGCTGAGGGCGAAGAGATGCGGACCGAGATCAGCACCAAGTTCCGCCGCTCGGGCGTCGAGTCCGAGCTGGCGGCCGCCGGGCTCCGCGTGGCCGCCTGGTGGACCGACAGCCACGAGGACTTTGCCCTTTCTCTGTCGGTTCGCGGCTAACGACCGTCGTTTGCTGCTGGCCACCCGGTGGGTACGTCTCGTGTGCGGGCCGAGGGCGCCCGCGAGGAGGCAACCAACGTGGGTATCGGTACCAGCATCTTTCTGATCGCGGTGGGAGCGATCCTCGCCTTCGCAGTGAACGTCCACACGAACGGCGTCGACCTGCAGACCGTGGGCGTCATCCTCATGCTCGTGGGCGTCATCGGCGTGATCCTCTCGGCCATCTTCTGGAACAGCTGGGGTGGGTGGGGCGGCTACCGCCGCACCACCGTCTACGACGACGGCGCCCCCGTCCGCCGGCGCCGCGTCGTCCAGGACGACGTCCTGTAAGTCCTATGACTAACGCCGCCAGGGGCGGAGCCGACCGGGCAGGCGTTCGAGAAGGCGCCGCGCCGGTTTCGGCAACCCGCTGGCAACGAGTGTCATCACACGAACGTCGGCGTCGCTCGCCGTCACGGCCGTCGCTCTCGTGAGCCCGGCTCTGTGCTCGAGCCGATAGCCCAGGCCGGTCTCGTCGACCGGTTCGACATCGCGGTCGACGTGCGTGCTCGTCTCGACCGACGCGTTCGGCAGCACGGCGGCGAGGACGGCCAGGCGGCGCTCGGGGGTGAGCTCGACTGAGGGCCAGCCGGGCGCGAAGGCTCGGCGGCGTCGAGCGTCGAGCGCGAGGCGGGCGGCGTGGACGCCGCTGTTGACGGACACCTCCGACAGCAGCCCGGGCGAGGCGACGGCGTCGCCAGCCAGGTAGACGTCGTCGCCCTGGTCGACAGCCGGCCGATCACGCCACGTCGTGCCGGGCGGGTCGACGGCGCCGACCCCGTCGACGAGGATTTGCGCCCGTCGCCACTGCACCGACTCGCGCCAGCCGGGGAACCCGTTGTCGAGGCCGTCCTCGATGCGGGCGACACCTTCGGCAACGCTCACGTCCGCCGCCACACCGAGCTGGGCCTGGATCAGCTCGGCATGCTCCTCGCGAAGCGCCCCGGGATCGGGTGCCGTCTCCCGCTCGATCATGCAGCACGTCGCCAGGTCGGAACGGACGTCGGCGACAACCGACGGCCAGCCGCGGTCGGGCGCCGTGGCCACGTCCAGCAACGCCGTCCGGGCGCCCGGCCAACGGAGGTCACGGTCGAGGAGGCGGCTGGCGGCGGCCAGCTTGGTGGCCACGACCGTGGGCGCGTCGGGGAGCGCCTGACGGGTGAGCCGGTCGTCGAGCTCGATACGCACACCGAGCGTCCGGGCTCGCTCGGTCAGCGTGTCGACGAGCGTGAGCCAGCCGCCCGCGATCCACCGCACCCGGTCGGAGCTGAGGATGCTGCGCCGGTAGCGCTCCCACATGAAGCGGGCCGAAAGCGAACCCGGGTCGTGGTGGTAGGTGATGAGCCCGCCGAGCCGGCACATGAGCTCGGCGGTGGACCCGCCGAACGTCTCCTCGGTCCACGCCCGGAACGTGTCGTCGACGGGCGCGTCGTGGCGCACGATCGAGGGAAGGAGACGGAGACCGTGGCGGATCGGAAACGCCGTCCCGCGATCGTCGAGCAGGCGCAGGCCCCGCACCAGCGGACCGCGCATCGGGATGTCGATTCGCCGTTGCCGCAGCCAGCGCGCCAGAGCGCCGTCGGTGAAGACGACATGCGGCCCGAGATTGACCCAGGGCCGTTCGGCGCTTCCGACGGCTCGGCCACCGAGGCGGCCGCTCGCCTCGTGGAGGACGACGGGCGCACCGGCCTCCGCCGCCGTGATGGCGGCGACCAGGCCGGCGATGCCGCCGCCGACGACGTGGATGGGCCGGTCCATCGTTGCCATCACGCCTCCCTCCACTGGTCGCGGAACGTTTCACGAGCCCGGAAGAGCCCGGACTTCACGGTGCCCTCCGGCGTGCCCATCATCTCGGCCACCTCCTGCTCGGACAGGTCCTCCAAGTAGCGGAGGACCAGCACGGCGCGGCGCTGCGGCGAGAGCTTCTTCAGGGTCTCGCGAACGTCGACGGAAGTCTCGAAGTCAGGGACGGTTGCCGCTTCCGGGACGTCGGCGACGGGGACGCTGCGGTCGCCGGTCACAGCCCGCAGGGCCTGGCGCACGGCGATGCGTCGCACCCAGCCGCGCAGGGCGGCCGGCTCTCGGAGCGTCGGGAGGTTCTTGAGCACGGAGATGAGCGTCTCTTGCATGGCGTCGTCGCCCTTGTCGAGTGCGATCGAGGAACAGATGCGACCGACCCACGGCGCGAGCTCGGTCAGGAGGGCGTCCATCGCCAGCGGGTCGCCACGCTGGGCCGCCCGCACCTGGTCCTCCACGGTCAAAGAGAGTCGCGTGGAACCCCGCGACGTTCCAGCGGATCTTCGGGGCATGCGTACACGCCTCACCATCGTCGGCGGCGGCCTCGGCGGGCTGGTGTCCGCCATCTCCGCTCGCGAAGGCGGCCTCGACGTCACCGTGTTCGAGGCGCGCAAGGACCTCGGCGGGCGAGCCCGCACCACCTCGGGCGACTACCGGGCGAACTGGGGTCCCCACGTCGTCTACTCCGACGGCCCCCTGTGGGCGTGGCTCGACGAACGGGGTCTGGCCCGACCTGCTCATCGTGCGCCGCTGTCCCGTCGCTTCTTCGTCAGGGTCGACGGTCGTGTTCACCGAGTTCCCCCGCGCAAGGTCGTGCGCGGCTTGCTGCGTCTGCGCAGTGCCGAAGCGCCCGTCGACGTCTCGTTCTCCGATTGGGCCACCGCCGAGCTCGGCGACGCCGAAGCCGCTCGTCGCATCGCCATTTTCTTCGGCGTGGCGACCTTCGACCACGACCCCGGGCGGCTGTCGGCCGCGTTCGTGAACGGGCTGCTGAAGCGGGTGCTGCAGGTCCCTCCGCAGGTCCGCTACATCCCGGGCGGGTGGGCCACGCTGACCGACCGGCTGGGTCGGCGAGCGCGTGAGCTCGGCGTGCGCATCCAGACCGGCTCGCCCGTCGACACACTGCCGGCGCCACCTGTCGTCCTCGCCGTCCCGTTGGCCCGGGCGCGCGAGCTGCTCGACGACGCGGGGATCGCCTGGACGGGCACGCGGACGGCGCTGCTCGACATCGGCATCCTCCGCCACCGGCGCGACCCCTTCGTCATCTCCGACCTGGACGCTCCCGGTTGGACCGAGGCGTACTCGATGGCCGACCCGTCACTCGCACCGTCCGGCGAGCACCTGGTTCAGAGCCAGACCGGCATGCGACCGGGCGAGTCGCTCGACGATGCCGTCGCCCGCCTCGAGGAGCTGCTCGACGCCGGCTACACGGATTGGCGCGGCCGGGAGACCTGGCGCCGCCGCATGGCGATCGCCGACGAGACCGGCGCCCTCGATCTGCCCGGCGCGACGTGGCGCGACCGCCCCACCGTCGATCGCGGGGAAGGCGTGTACCTCGTCGGCGACATGGTCGCCGCCCCCGGCGTTCTCAGCGAAGTCACCTTCAACTCCGCGATCGATGCCGTGAGGCGCCTCACGTCGAGGCCAAAGCTCGTGCGCGTCGCGTAGCCGAACGTCAGCCGTCCGACGGCACCAGAACCAGACTTCGTGCCCGGGGTGGGATTCGAACCCACACGCCCCGAAGGACAATGGCTTTTGAGGCCATCGCGTCTTCCCTTCCGCCACCCGGGCTCGACCCTCAGGGTACGGGTTCTCACCGTCGGTCTTCGCTGGCCGCTTCTTCGTCGAGGCTCCGGACGAGCGGCGAGCTCGACAGCATGAAGACGCCGATCACCATGGCGATGAGGGCGAGGGCTTCGATGAGCGGGGCGATGCCGTCGATCTCGATGCCCTCGCCGAAGACGAAGGCGCCGATGGCGATGCTGACGACGGGATCGGCGACGGTGAGGATCGGGAGCGACCAGTTGAGTGGGCCGGCCTGGTAGGAGCTCTGGTCGACGACCGTCCCGGACACACCGCCGGCGGCGAGGGCGTACGGCTTCCAGCTGGTGAACAGGCGCTTCAGGCCGAGGTCGAAGAGATTGGCGCAGGCCTTGGTCAACGCGGCCGTCAGCCCGTACATCGTGCCCGCCGCGGCCGCGAGCAGCCCGGCCCGCCGGGCGTCGGTCGAGCGCTGGGCGGCGAAGATCAGGATGCCGACGGCGACGAGCACCGACGGAACCAGCATCAGCCAGATCCTCGGGGAAGCATCGGCGCTGCCGCGGTCGGGCTGGGCGACGAGCAGGAAGACCGACAGTCCGACGACGACGAGGCCGGCACCGACCCAGTCGGCCCTGCGCATGCGCTCGCCCGAGATCAGCGCCCCCAACGGTAGGGCGAACAGCAGGCCGCTCACGAGGAGTGGCTGGACGAGCACCAACGCACCGTGGTCGAGGGCGTAGAACTGCAGCAGGAAGGCGGTCACATCGCACGCCAGGCCCGCCAGCCACAGGCGCCGCTGCAGGAGGTGCAGGAGCAACCGGACGCGCAGCGAGTACTCGATGGGCTGGGCCCTGGCGGCGCGCTGCTGGGCCACCGCGGCCACGGCGTAGAGAAATGCCGATGCGAGCGCAGAAGCCACCACCACGGCCCCGCGCACGGTAGTTTCTCCACCGTGGACGAGAGCCGAGTCCTCGTGGTCTCGGCCAGTATGGGCGGGGG
>CADDZP010000161.1 GCA_902812475.1 Actinomycetota bacterium
ATCGGCCACGGCTTCCGCAATTTCGAAAACTATCGACTGCGGCTCCTCCTGCGCTGCGGCGTGAAATGGCAGACTCGACCGACTGCACGAATCAGAGGCCGTCAACCACGCTTGGTCGCGTAGACCCGGAAATGTCTTGTGACGCCCAGCCTGCAATCCCTATGCATCCGCGCCGACCTGGGATCCGCATCGTGATGCTAAGATGCTGAGGTGGCAAAGACGCGAACCACGCTCACGATAGACGAGGACGTCCTACGGGCGGTGAAGGTCCGCGCCGCCCGCACCGGCAAGGGCGACGGCGAAGTCATCGAAGAGGCGCTTCGCCAACACCTCGGCCTCGACCTCCTCGACCGATTGTGGGCCCGCAACGATCTTGGCGAGCACGAGGCCATGTCCCTTGCCGTCGAAGCCCAACACGCCAGTCGTCGCCGCAAGCGTTGAGTGGGTGAAGGCGGTCCTGGATCCAAACGTCATCATCTCGGCGTTGCTCTCTCCAGCCGGCTCGCCGGCCAAGGTCCTACGGGCCTGGATCGACGGAACCTACGAACTCATCACCTCGGAGCTGTTGCTCAGCGAGCTCGAGCGAGCGCTCCGCTATCCGAAGCTCCGCAAGCGCATCGACGCGGAGGAAGCCGCCGAGCTGGTCGAGCTGCTCCGTCGTGACGCGGAGCTCTTCGACGACCCCGACGCTGCGCCCGCGGTCTCGTCCCCCGACCCCGGAGACAACTACCTCATCGCGCTGGCCGCGGCCGCCCACGCAGTGATCGTTTCCGGCGACAGCCACCTCCTCGGTCTTGCCGATCAGCTTCCCGTCTACTCGCCGGCCAACTTCCTCGCTCTCCTCGACAGTGCGACCTGACTGTCAGCCCCCGACCGCGCCGCTCGTTTCCAGGCCGAGGTCGCCCCAGATTTCGAGATCGCCGGCTATGTCGGGCGGAGGATGGCTTCGAGATGGTCTGCGGCGTCCCGATCGCGAGCGGGGACAAACCCCCAGTAGATGTCCATGGTCGTGGAGGTGCGGGCATGGCCGAGCCGATTGGCGACGGTCCGGACGTCGGTGCCCTGGGTGAGGAGTTCGGTGGCGACGAAGTGGCGCAGATCGTGCAGCCGGACCTTTCTCACGCCAGCCTTGGCACATAGGCGCTCCCATTTTCGGGTGGCGAGGTCGGGTCGCCACGGCCGGCCCGCCTCGGGATCGTTGCTGAACACGAAGTCGGCTGCATCGACAAGGCGCCGGTGCCCCGCCGCGGTGCGCTCTGCTCGTTCGTAGTGGGCGCGCAATGCCTCGACCGCCTGCGCCGTGATCGAGACTCGTCGCACGCCGCCCGTCTTGGTCGGTCGGACGTAGACCCCGCTGGCGCGCGTCGCCGAGACGGAGCGCTCGATGCGCACAGCCCGCCCGACGAAGTCGATGTCGCCCCAACGCAGGCCACAGACCTCGCCGCGCCGGGCGCCGGTGGCGGTGGCGACGTAGAGCCATCACGCCATGGCCGGATCGTGGGCCTCGGCTAAAGCGGATGAGCAAGCGCACGGTTGCCGCGTCTGGAGGGGAGATGGGCGTGCGCGGCACGTCCGGGCGGCTGGCGTCGCTGACGGGATTGCGGGGGAGCCAGCCCCAGCGGACGGCCTGGGCCATCGCTCGGTGCAACACGACGTGGGTGCATCGCACCCTTGAGGGCCCGAGACCCTCGGCCTTCAGCGCGGTGTACAACGCGTCGCAGTCCCGTGCGGTCAGCCTCCACAGCGGGATGTCGCCAAGTGCGGGCACCAGTTGGTTGGCGACGACGCTTTCCCAGTCGGCCCGCGTCGTCGGGGCCAGGGAGGCGGTGGCCATGAACTGGTCGAGCAGCTCGGCGACCGTGGCCGTCGACCCGCCGTGCAGGTCGCAACCCGCCTCGACGACGAGTCGTTGCAGGGCGGCGCGGGCCTCGGGCTTGGTTCCTCGGAACGTGCGCGACAGACGAGGTTTTGCACCCGGTTCTGCACCAGGTCGGGGGTCGGGGTTCGAGGTGACCTGAAGTCGCCAAAGTGCTGGTCCACGCTGTGTCAGCGTCCCTGTTTTCGGTCTCGGCATGGGCCGAAGTGTCGTCGTTCCCGGCGCGGTTCTGCACCGAAACGCACCCGACTTCAAGAATCGCTCTCACATCGCGACGTTTTCACCAGCACGTTTGTTGGAGCGGGCGACGAGAATCGAACTCGCGTTCTCAGCTTGGGAAAAAAGCTGACCAAGCTGATCGTATGGCAGGCGTGTAGTTCGCGAACGTGCTGCTCAGAGGCCATGGGGGTTGACCACTGGTGACCACTGGGCACCATTGTGGGCTACCCGTTGTGGCCCAACTGTGGCCCAAACCTGGCCCAGGTTGTGCGAGTCCGCTAGATGCTTTCCACTGTGGCTCCGGCTCCCGGTTGACAGCTTCGGTACCTGCCTGACACTCAGCTCCGGTAGCTGGGCGACAGTGGCTCCGGGACCTGCTTGACAGTGAGCATCCGCGAGTCGGAGCTCCACCACTCCTTCGCTGTGGGCGTCATGCCCGTTGGCGAAGGAGGCGACAGGCCGTGTTGGTGGAGATGGGACTGGTGGAACAGCGCTACAAGGCGGTCACAGAGGTGCTCGTCGATGGGGCGACGGTCAGCGGGGTAGCCCAGCGGGCCGGGGTCAGCCGTCAGACGCTCCACGCCTGGCTGCGCCGCTATGCCAGCTCGGGCTGGCCGGCCTGGCGGACCGCTCGTCGCGGCCGGCCCGCTGTCCGCATCAGATCGCAGCCGAGCTCGAGGTGGCCGTCATCACCATGCGCCGCGCCCACCCAGCCTGGGGCCCGCGGCGCCTTCTGATCGAGGCTCGATCGGACCGGGACCGAGCCGCTGCCCGGACGCTCGACGATCTATCGGGTACTTGTGCGCAACGGCCTCATCGATCCCAGGCGCCGACGCCGCCGGCGTGAGGACTACCGGCGATGGGAGCGGTCGCGGTCGATGGAGCTGTGGCAGATGGATGTGATCGGCAGGGTGCGCCTCACCGACGGCACCGAGTGTTCGGTGGTCACGGGGATCGACGACCACTCCCGCTTCTGCGTCTGCGCCCGGTTGGTCCGGCGGGCCACAGCCCAACCGGTCTGCTCGACGTTCGCGGAGGCCATGCGCACCCACGGAGTTCCCGACGCCGTGCTCGCAGACAACGGCAAGGTGTTCACCGGTCGCTTCGGCATCACCAAGACCGAGGTGTTCTTCGACCGGCTCTGTCGGGAGAACGGTGTGCGCCACCTGCTCATCGCCCCCTACTCGCCGACGACCACCGGCAAGATCGAGCGCCTCCACAAGACCATGCGAGCCGAGTTCTTCTCGACCGTCACGTTCGACACCATCGAGGAGACCCAGGCCGCCCTCGATGCCTGGGTCACCCACTACAACACCGAGCGGCCCCATCAGGGCATCGGCGACGTCGTCCCGGCCCGGCGCTTCGCCCTGGCCCAAACAGACACACCCGTCATCGACGAGGAGCCGCCCGCAAAGGAGCGACTCGCACCGGTGCCCGCTTCGGTCGTGCCGCCCGCCACCCGACGAGTCGGCCGGGACGGCTGGATCAGCCTGGCCCGCAACCGGTACTCGGTCGGCCGCTGGTTGGCCGGTGAGACCGTCGAGGTCATGACTGGGAGCTCGCTCGTGGAGATCTTCCACCGGGGCGTGCTGGTCATCAGCCACGTCGCTCGTCACGATGCCGAAGCTCGCATCATCGGACGCGTGGCGCTAAACCCCGCGGCGCGCAGGAGACGTTCAGGTGCCGGCTCGGCAAGCCCGGCCGTGACCCGCCTCGTCGACCGCTCGGGTGACATCTCCTTTGCCGGGCACGGCTATCGCGCCGGCAGGGACCTCGTCGGCCGCAGCGTGGAGGTCGCTGTCGTGGAACGGCGCCGTTGAGATCTCCCTCGGCAGCAAGCTCATCCAGACCCATCCCGTGCGCCATGACCCCGCCAAGGAGCACGGCGCCCTGGCCAACCCCAATGGAAGGCCTCGGCGCGGTCGGACCGTCGCCTAGGACGTGTGAGACTCCGGCACGTGCCCGTCTCCTCCCCGCTCCTTCGACGCGGCTTGCATCTCGAGTACGCCACCCTCGCATGGAACCTCGTCGGCGTGTGCGTGCTGGCGTGGGCGGCCATCACGGCGCGATCGGTGGCTCTGGGTGGGTTCGGCCTCGACAGCATGATCGAGATCGGGGCTTCGTCGGTCGTCATCTGGGAGCTGACTGGCTCTGATGAGCGGCGTCAGCGCCGCGCCCTGCGGCTCATCGGCGTGGCGTTTGTGCTCCTCGCCATCTACCTCCTGGTCCAGAGCACCGTGGTGCTCGCCGTCGGACACCACGCCCATCGCAGCCCTGCCGGGATCGCCTGGACGGCGGTGACGGCAGTGGTCATGTTCGCCCTCGCGTGGGGCAAGGCGCGGACGGGCGAAGCCCTGGGGAACCCGGTGCTGCAGACAGAAGGACGGGTCACCTTCGTCGATGGCATCCTCGCCACGGCGGTCTTGGCGGGCCTCGCACTCAACGCCGTTGCCGGCTGGTGGTGGGCCGATCCCGCCGCTGGATATGTGCTGGTGTTCTACGCCCTCCGAGAAGCTCGCGAGATCCTCATGGCCTAGGAGCGACGCGCGCTGGCGCAGGGCAGCAACGCTCTAGTGCAAGGCTTCACTGCATGTGGTGGCACGCACTGGTCGGCGTCGTGGTTGCGCTGCTCCTGGCCTGGCTCGTGCTCATCGTGGTGCTGTGGCGCCTTCGCCCCGACGGCTCGGTGTTGGGCGAGGCGGTTCGCCTCTTGCCCGACACACTGCGGCTGATCCATCGGTTGGCCGCTGACCGAACAGTGCCGAAGGGGGCCCGCGTGCGGCTGTGGCTCCTGCTCGCCTATCTGGCGTCGCCGATCGACCTCGTGCCGGACTTCCTGCCAGTGGTCGGCTACGCGGACGACGCCATCATCACCGCCGCCGTGTTGCGGTCCGTCGTCCGGGCGGCCGGGCCTGAGGCGATCCGCTCCCATTGGCCCGGCACGGCCGACGGCCTGGCAGCCCTCTCGCGGATCGCCGGTCTCGCCCGGCCCGAGTAGGCGAACGGCAGTCCCGGCGCCGGGAGATGTAAAGCAGCTACCGGAGCCAAAGTGTCGTGCGGGTACTGGGACTTGACAAACCTGGCCCAGGTTCGGGTGCTCGATGCGCAGGGCTCCGTGCCGACGATCGTGATCTTCAACTGGCACACGCGACCTGCCACGGCGCCCTCCTCGATGATCTGGTCGGGACCCTACGCGTGGACCGCTCTCACGAGGGTCGTAGGGCGAACGACCCCGGCTCGCATTGGCAAGCGGCTCGACCGCGGCAGCAGCGAATATCCGCCGCCAAGCCGGCGGTCGGGGGCAAGGGAGAGCGGCTGCACGACGCGCTTTCTGGGGCATCTGTTTTCGAAGCGCAATCACGGGCCCGCCACATAGTCGATCCCGAAGAGATCGCTGGCCAGGACGGCGACGATCCATCGGATCCAGCGCGCGACGGTCCAATGCCGTTCGTGGACGAAGGCTCTGTAGGTCTCCGGCCCGAGCACGACGAACAAGATGTCGCGCGCGGCCGCGTGACGGAGGCCCGTACGCAACGGGTGCTTACGTTCGAGCGCTTGCAGGAGAGCGTCGTAGCCGTCGGCGCGGAGCTGCTCGCCCCGCACCCACACTTCGCCGGCTGGTTCGCCTGCGACCGTGTGGAACACTGGCAACATTGGCGCCACTCGGGCGAAGATCTGCTGCGTCCCATCCACGATCATTTCCAGGGCGCGCGTGACGTCCGGTTCGTCCAGGGCCTCGCGATACCAGGGCTGTAGCTGGGGCGGCAGGCCCTCATCACCGAGCACCGTGCGGTCGTGAACCTGTTGCAGCAGCTCATCCTTGGTGTGGAAGGTGAAGTAGAGGGTCTGCACCGCGACCCCCGCTTCCGCAGCGATGGCTTCCATTGTCGTGGCCCGATATCCCTGGTCGCAGAACAGCCGGTAGGCGGCGTCCAGCATCCGCCGGCGGGTGGCAGCGGCCTTCTCCTTCCGGCTGCCCGCAGGCTTGCCCTTGACAGAAGCCACCTTTGCGATCTTACTAGAGGTAACCACTAGTGAGGGTCACCAGTGAACAACAGCGAGGAGCAGCCGTGGCGCACGACGCAGTAACCGAGATGGTTGGGTGGGGCCAAGGCGAGTGCATTGCGGGCACGCCGTTCCGCCACGTCGTCACCGGACCCGAGACCGAAGGTCGCCTCGTCGTGCTCGCGGCCGACATGCCGCCCCATCTCGTGGTCAACGAACACGTTCACGACCACGAAGACCAAGTGACGATCGTCATTGAGGGCAGAGTCGGTTGCCGAGTGGCTGGGGTCGAACAGGTCGGGGGTCCGGGGGGTGTGCTGTTCGCGCCAAAGGGGGCCAGCCACCAGGTCTGGAACGCAGGAGACGGATTCGCACGGGTCGTGGAGCTGTACACGCCCGCGGGGTTCGAGCAGGTCTTTTTCGCAGCCGGCGCCCGAGCGGGTGCCGGCGCTACTGCGACTAGCGCCGACTACAAGAATGCCCGCGGCGACGTCTCGTCGCGAGACAGCGCCGACTGAGCACGCAGCTCGGCGTCTCGTGTCTCTCTCAAGTAGCTCATTCACAAAGGACGAGGCTGTGAGCTTGGGGTCGGAGCCGGCGTTCAGGACAGGCCACCGTCCACCGCGGGGGCGCCGTTCGGGGATGGTGCCGTGGCTATCGAGCGCCTCGCGACGTCGCCGCAATTCGCGATCCGCCCACCGAGATTATGTCGACGGGATCAACGACTCAAGCACGAATGTCGCCTTCTCGTGGTAGTGGACCTGGGCGCCGAAAAGGGCGTTGCCATTTGCCGCGTCGACGCCGAGCTCGCCTGCGGCCGCCACGCCGCCGTTGTCGCCGAGCTCGAGACTCTCTGCGAGGAGCATCCGCTCCGCGAGCGATTCTGGGCGCAGCGCATGCTCGCCCTGTACCGATCGGGACGCCAGGCCGATGCCCTACGTGCCTACCAGGACCTGCGCCGTCACCTCGGCGAGGAGCTCGGGCTCGAGCCGAGCCCCGAGCTGGCCCGGTTGGAGTCCGAGATCCTCGCCCAAGACCCCGGTCTGGCTTGGACGTCCGCACCCGTGTCGCCGTCCGAACCGCCCTCGGCCAAGCTGCCATCGGGCGTCGTCACGTTTCTCCTCACCGACATCGAGGGCTCGACGGTTCTCTGGGATCGCCATCCCGAGGCCATGGCCGCAGCCCTCGAGCGCCACGACGCACTCGTCGAACGCGTCGTTGGTGACCACGACGGAACGTTGCTTAAGGCGAAGGGCGAGGGAGACGCCACGCTGTCGGTCTTCGGCCGGGCCTCGGACGCGGTGACCGCGGCCGTCGCCCTCCAGCGAGCGATGGCCGAGGAATCGTGGCCACCCGATGTGCAGCTCCGTGTGCGCATGGCCATCCACACCGGTGAGGCCCACGAGCGTGACTCCGACTACTTCGGGCCGACGGTGAACCGGGCGGCGCGGATCCGGGCGCTCGCGGCGGGCGGTGAGATCCTGGTCTCCCAGGCGACGGCCGAGGTCGTCCACGACCGCCTCCCCGACGACGCCGTGCTCGGCGAGCTCGGCGCCCACCGACTTACCGGTGTCAGCCGGCCCGAGCACGTCTTTGCCCTCCGCGTACGAGGAGCGGAGGCCGGCGAGGGCGAGGAGAAGGAGACGCGCGCAGTGCCG
>CADDZP010000162.1 GCA_902812475.1 Actinomycetota bacterium
GCTACGCGGACGCTTACGCCGCGTGCATCCTCGGCGGCCACTGCCCGGTCCGTGCGAGGACTCTGGAGACCTCGACCACCCGAATATTGCCTGCCTGCGAGTGCTCCACGAGTGTTGCGAAGGCCTCGTCGGCGGTGATCCTCATGCGCTCCATGAGGATGCCCTTGGCCTGGCCGATGACGTCACGGCTGGCGAGCGCGGTCTCGAGATTGGCGATCTTGTCATGCAGTGCTTCTTCGTCATCCCCACCCCTCTGTTGGAGCTGTTCCTGCATTGACATTTCCGCTCGCGACTACGCAGCGGCGCACTGCCGGAGCCGGTCAACAAGGCTGCGGGCATCGTCCTTCGACACACACCGCCTCACGCCGATGCGCTCGGCCGCCTCCATGACGGCTCGGTCCATAAGCGCCGTGAACAGCACCACAGCCTGGTCGGGGTTCTCGGCGAGAATGGCTCTTGCCGTCTCGAAGCCGCTCCGCCCCGGCATCCGCTGGTCCAGGAGCACCACTTCCGGGCGCGCCTGTTGCCACAGGCGCAGGGCGTCGTCGCCGTCGACCGCCTCCCCGGCCACCGACAGCCCCTCGTTGGCGAGCTCGATCAGGTTGCGGAGCAGTGCCCGCATGTCGTCCTCGTCGTCGACGATGAGCAACCCGCACGTTCCTCACAGCGACCCCCCAGTCGGAGGCCCACGTTACGGGCGCGATCCGCGATTGAGGGGTACTTGGTGCCCGCAGGCCCAGCACGTGATCGCGGGCTGGGGCGTATCCGTCGCTGCCATCGTCCTCCTCGTGAAACGGATCCGAGGGCGGCCTCGAGGTCGTGCATGGCCGCCACGGTCAGTCACGGTCCACTCAGCGGGCGTCGCGGCCCGCCCGCTGTTCGGCGCTCAATCGATCGAAGCCTTCTGCGTCAGCCGCGTCCATCGTCGATCATGGTCTCGCCCCGCGTGGGCACCGCTGCGCCGGTTGACGCGGCCGCAGGTTCCAGGCGAACGGGCGAGAGGTATTCGCCGAGGAGCTCGCGCTGCCACCATGCACCGCTCGCGGCACGTTCGTCGGGCGTGGTGAACCGGTAGCGGTAGAGGAGCGCTCGGACGTACGTCGGCGCCCGGTCGGGGAACGGATTGGTGCCGAGGAGCCTGAGCACGGTTCGGTCGTCGGTGAGGAGCTTGTAGACGAGGACCAGGAACCAGTTCTGGGCATACAGCGGCGAGAGCGCCGCGAACCACATCACCCAGTCGAGGCGCAGGTGATACGGCGCCACCTGCCGGGTTGGCCTTGCCACGTCGCCCGGCTTGGCCTTGAATTCGTACGCCTTCCACGTGGCACCCGGGCCCGGGTCGCCGTCGTCGGTCCCTTCGATCACGACCTCGAGGCGATCGCGGGTGACGTGGCCGAACAGGCCGTAGGTGTTGCCGATGTGGAGGCGGTTGTAGCTGGCGTTCATGACCTGGTCCCGCGACGCCATGTTGCGGAGCGGCCGCCAGCTGAGGGCGATCATGGTGGCCGCCACGGCCAGGACGGCGGCGGTGAACCACAGCGGCGGGTGTGTGGCCGCCGGGTGGTGGATCGGCAGCACCCGGCCGAGCACCCCGTCCCCGAACGCCGTCGTGGCCAGGGCGATCGTGAGGAGGTTGAGCCAGGCGAAGTTGCCGCTCGCCATCAGCCACAGCTGTGTCAGCACGATGGCGCCGGCCGCCACCGAAGCCCACGGCTGGGGGAGGAACAGCGCGAACGGCAGGACCAGCTGAGCCAGGTGGTTCCCCGCGACCTCGACCTTGTGAACCCTCTTCGGCAGACGATGAAACCACGGGCTGAACCGGTTGGGGATGGGCTGGGTCTCGTGGTGGTACGTGAGTGCGGTCAGGTCCCGCCAAGCCGTGTCGTTGCGGACCTTGATCAGCCCGGCGCCCACCTCCAACCGGAACAGGAGCCAGCGCACGAGCAGGATGGCCGGCAGGAGGGGGACGGTCCGGGCGTTGCCCATGAAGATGGCGAGGAACCCGGCCTCCAGAAGCAACGTCTCCCAGACGAACCCGAAGAAGATCTGCCCGGCGTTGACGAACGAGAGGTAGATCGCCCACAACGCAGCCCATACACCCATGGTTGCCGGGAGCGGCAGGCGCTCGACGCCCCCGGCCACGACGGCGGCTGCCAAAAGCGATCCGACAATGGCCAGGGTCCGGGCGAACCGATCGGACGACCGGAGGTGGAACAGGCTCGGGGCCCGGCGGAACCCGGCGGCGCACAGGTACCGCCGGGCGGGGAGCAAGCCACGCTCACCCGCGAGGGCAGGGAACTGGTTGAGCGCGGAGACGAAGGCGACCAAGTAGACGAGGCCCAGCACCCGCAAGAACAGCAGCCGGCCCAGCCAGTATCCGGGCGCCCACAACCATGACATCGGTTACCCACCTCCACGCCACGAGCCGGGAACCAACCTCTCATCCAGACAAAACGCGCCTGGTGACGCGGTGATTCCTGCCGGCAGCGGCAGGGGGCGGCGACCCGGTGTCGTCAGGCTCGGCGCGGGCCGCGGGGCGCGCCTCGGTTGGATCGGCGTCGGGCGGGCTCCCTTGGACTCGCCGATCGTCGCCTCGCAGCGCCACGGGATCGCCTCGCCTGTGGGCCGCGCCCAGAACGAAGGTCGCCGTCCAGGACGCGGACGTGGGCACGGCTCGCCGACGAGATAACGCCGTCACGGTTCGGCCCTTCTCCCCGGGCGGCCGACGCGAGCCTGCGGAGCGCCTCGTCGTGGGTGCGCACGGACCGCTCGTCGCCACCGCGCGCCATCCACCAACCCGAGAGCGCCGCCGCGCCGAGGGCGAGGAGGAGAAGGACGGCGATCACCGACGCTCACCCATTCGGGGCGTCATCGACGATGGTGAACACGTCGGTCAGACCCGTCGCGTCGAACACGTGCCGGAGCGCGGACGACGGCGCATGCAACACGACGTCACCGCCGGCGCGCCGGGCGCGCTTGAGGGCGCCAACGAGGGCGCCGAGTCCCATGGCGTCGACGAACCGGATGTCAGCGAGCTCAACGGCAATCCGCTGGCCCGTTTCCGCGTGCTCGATCAGACGGGGCCGAACGTCACCGACGGTCGACGTGTCGAGCACGCCAGCGAGCGTGATGACCGTCTGGTCGTCGTCGGCGACGACCGCGACGGAAACACCCACGTGCTCGGTGGCAGTCATCGCTGATCCTCCAACTGCTCCACGAGCGCACTGGAAAGGCGTGCGCGTAGCTCCTTCAGGTGATGCCTCGTTTCGTGGACGGCCTCGCACAGCACCTCGATGGCGGTGACCTCGCTGTCACCTCGTCGCCCCGTTCGGCTCCACGCATCCGCGGCGAACGACGCAACGACGCGGCCCAGCCGCTCCGCGTTGGCCTGGAGGGCGGCCCGGATCCCCCGGAAGCGGGACGATCGGATGGCTCCACGCGATGATGCGCCCGACGGAAACAGCGTGGTCAGCTCGGCCACGCTGTGGCGGTGGCCGTCGGCGGCCTCGAGGCGGAGGGTGGCGGGCGTCAGCCACGGCCGCCGTCCGTCGAGTGCCCCAACAGCGTGACCGCTCCGTTCGGCAGCGAAGCAAGGGTAGACCCGGCATCGGCGACGGGGTCGACGAGCGTGGCGGCGTGCAGCGTGAAGCAGCGCCGGGGCTGGCCATCGAGTTCACGGAGGCTGCCGACCAGTTGGGCCAACGCGCGGTCGGCCCGGGCGGCCAGCGGACCGAGGGAGGGAACACCGAGGTGGCGGGCGCAGTGCGGACAGCGATCGGCGTCCGCCGGCGGTGCGCCGTAGACCTGGCAGAAGTAGAAGTCACGTCCGCAGTGACCGCAGGTCGCCCGGATGCCCAAGCCGCCTCCCCTCAGTGGACCTCGATGCGGCGGGGCCGCTCCGATACTGCCTTTGGGACCCGTACGGTGAGGACACCGTCATCAAGTGACGCGGAGACGCCGTCCTCATCGACGTCGCCGGGCAGGGTGACCTCGTAGCGGAATCGGCCGGTGCTGCGTGTCCGGCGGCGCAGGACGCCCGCGCGCTCGCGCTCCTTGCGCTCCCCCGACACCGTCACCCGCCGCCCGGCGAGGGAGATGTCGATGTCGGGCTTCTTGACGCCCGGCACCTCGACCTCGACCAGATAGGCGTCGTCGGTCTCCTCTACGTCGGCGAGGTGCGTGAAGGCGTCGCCCAGAAGCGACGGCAACCGGTTCCAGTTGCCGAGATAGGACTGCAACTGATCCGTCAGGCGGTCCAGCTCCTCGATGGGGTCCCACCGGCTGGGCCGGGTGTCGTTGTCGTGACGTCGAACGGGAAGGGCCATGGGGTGCAAACCTCCTTGTGTGGCGTGTTGAGGAGAGGCCCGGTGGGGCGGCTCGGCGCGTCCGCCCCACCGGGCAGGCCGCCGCGAGCGAGACCTCAGGCGGCCGTTGACTGAGCCTCGATCGCCTTGGCGCCGTCGCCAGCGGTGATCTCGACCCGTCGAGGCTTGGCCGTCTCGGCCACCGGGACGGTCACCGTCAGCACGCCCCGGTCGTAGTGGGCCTCGACGTGATCGAGGTCGAGCCCGTCGCCGAGGAACAGCTGGCGGCTGAAGCTGCCCTGGGGACGCTCGGCCACGAGTACCTCGTCGCCCTCGGCGGGCTCGAATTGGCGCTCAGCTCGCACCGTCAGGACGTTCTGCTCGACGGTGAGCTCGACCGAGTCGGGGTCGATGCCCGGCAGGTCGAAGGCGACGACATAGGAGTCCCCGTGGCGGTAGGCGTCCATCGCCATGGCCGCCGGCTGCCCGGCCCCAAGCCCCCACGTCTGGGAGGCAAGGCGGTCGAACTCGCGGAACGGATCGAAGCGCATGAGCATGTCCCAACCACCTCCTCTTAGAACTCTTTCACTTATGTCAGTTTTTTTGACAACGACTCGCTGAGATCTATTCCGTCATGCCGCCGCTGGCGGCCCGCCGTCCTCGTCGGCGGCGTTCCACTCCCCTACGACCTCGTCCGGCGGGCCGAGCTCCCGGGCCGAGAGCGTCTCGAGCTCGTGAAGCTGGTGGAGAACGCGAGCGCCCCACACCGCCAGCGCAGCCACGACAGCCAAGCCGACTACGACCACGAGGAGTGTCACGGGCCGCCCTCCTCGTTCCCGTCGGAGGCCACTGACTCCAGGGCGGCCGCCACCGCTGCGACGACGCGCTCGCTGAGCTGCCCAGCCGGGAGGGCTGCCGCCCGCACCTGACGCAGCACCCGCTCGAGCGCCCGAGAGTTGCCCGCTGCCAACACGGCCAGGGCTCGCGCCCCGGCCATAACGTCAGAGGCCGGGTCGAGCGCCATGGCGAAGGCGCGAGCACGCAGCTGGTGCTCGAGGACGGTCAGTCGCACGTCGCCTCCGTCCCGGGCACGTGCCCGTTTCGAGGGCCTGAGGTTGTCGACGGTGGGATGGAGCGTGCGAGAAGGGCACCCAGAAGCATCGTGGTCGCGCGGTGGTCGGTTCCAAGGACTTGGCCGACGTGCCGAACGGCATCGAGCGGGCGCGCCGATCACCAGGAGGATGGCCCGGGGGCGTCGGCCCTGGCTGGCTGCTCAGCTCTCCCCGTAGATCTACTCCGCGGCGGCGACGCGCGCAAGGCACATTCGCGCCTAATCAGAGCTCGTCGAAGTACGGCACCGGCATGCCTTGCCCGAGGTCGATGAACCGCTCGTTGAGGGCCTGGGCCACCAGGTCGTGGTCGTGGCTGTCCGCTGCTGCCCCGCCGGCCACGAAGTCGTTGAGCTGGGCCAGGCTCGCACTGCCGCCCAGTCCGATGTAGGCAAGCCAGAGGTCCTGCATCGAAAGAGACGCCCGCTGGCGCGCCGCTTCGAGGGGACCCATGACTGCGTCGCTCACCGGTGTCGACGCTCGGCGGCGGCCGCATCGGCCACTTCTTGGGCGACGTCGCGCAGCTTGCGATGGGTGCGCTGTGAGACCTGCCGGAGAACGTCGAACGCTTCCTCGGGGCTGCATCTCTCCCGGACCATGACGATGCCCTTCGCCTGACCGATGACGTCTCGGCTCTCCAGCGCCTCGAGCAGCTGCGCCGTGCGGGCCTCGGCGCTGGCGTAGGCGGCGGCGTTCGCCACCACGACGGCCGCATGGTGGGCGAACAGCCGGGCTCGCGTCTCTTCCTCGGGGCCGAAGGCGTCGGGATTCGCTGCGTACAGGTTGAGGGCCCCGACGGTCGCGCCCCTGGCCTGCAGGGGGACCGACAGCACGCGTGCGACGCCCCGGTCGCGTGCCGCCTCGGCGAACTCGGGCCACCGCGTGGTCATTGCCTCGATGTCCACGTTCTGCGGGCGGCCCTCACGAACGCTGGCCACGCAGGGACCGTCGCCGTTGCCGTACTGGACGTGGTCGAGCACCACTGCGTCTTCGGAGGTCGCGTGTTGGGTCGTGAGGACATCGCCGTCGCCGACGGTAACGCTCACGTCTTTGGCTCCCGGCAGCGTCTCACGTGCCAACGACACGACCAGGTCGAGCACGGCTTCGAGTGGGTCGGCTCCGAGCACCACGCCTGCCAGTTCCCGTACGACCGCGGAGAGATCACCGCCGCCCTCATCGACGCCGGACACGACACCCCCACACGATCGACTCCTCACACCACCAACGCCAACCCACCGCACGAGCTCCGCCTTCGGACGAGCAGGTGCTCAAACCGTCCTCGGCTGCCTACCGGACCGCTGGCGACGGTAACACCGGTGGCCGTGTCGCGATCGACGGGCGCCGAGCGGGGAACACGCCCGGCGGCGCCGAGCGTTTTTCGGCATGGATTCGACAGAACAGCTGAGAGGAGGTGGTGAACGCGTTGTTCGGTTTGCTGCTCATTCGAGTCGCCGTGGGACTGACAGTCGGCGCCCACGGCCTCCAAAAGCTGGCCGGCGCGTTCGGCGGCTACGGCATCTCGGGGACCGGTGGGTTCCTGGAATCGCTGGGCTTTCGCCCCGGTCGCCTCTACGCCTGGGTTCTCGCCCTCGCTGAGACGGTCGGCGGGTCCCTCCTCGCCGCGGGCCTCCTGACACCGCTCGGCGCCGCTGCGGTGGCGGGCGTCATGGCCGCAGCGGTCGGGTTCGTCCACTGGCCGAAAGGCTTCTTCGCCCAGGAGGGCGGCTTCGAGCTGCCGGCCGTGCTCGGCCTGAGTGCCCTCGGCATCGCCTTCGCCGGCCCCGGTCGCTACGCCGTCGACGGCGCGCTCGGCTGGCACCTCGTGGGCACGGCTTGGGGCGTCGCTGCCACTGTTCTCGCGATGATCGGCGTCGGCCTCGTGTGGGAGGCGCGGGCGCTCGGGCACCAACAGACACGCACCGGCCGCCGGCCTCGCGCCGCTTGATCACTGCCGGGGCCCGCCCCGGTGGGCGGGCCCGCTCATGACGAGCACAACGAGGCCATCACGTTGAACCTTCTGGACCTCGTCATCGTTGTGCTCGTCGCGGCGGCAGTCGCCCACGGGCTGTGGCTGGGCGCAGCGGTCCAGGCCCTCTCCTTCGGCGGTTTCCTCCTCGGTCTGGCGGCCGGCGCCGCACTTGCTCCCGTCGCCGCCCATCTCGGTTCCGATCCGGCGACCAAGGCGATCATCTCGCTGGGGGTGCTGTTCGGTGTTGCCGCGCTGATCGGGTCGGTCGGGCGGGAGGTTGGCGTGCGGGCGTGGGGGCGGTTGC
>CADDZP010000163.1 GCA_902812475.1 Actinomycetota bacterium
AAGCGGTCGAGGGCGTGCCGCTGGGCGGCCGTCGACAGGAGGGACTGGTGGGCGTGCTGGCCATGCAGGTCGACGAGGACCGACCCGACGCTCGACAGCTCGGCCACGGTCGCCATGCGCCCGTCCATGTAGGCGCGCGACCGCCCGCGCGCGGGGATGACGCGCGTCAGGACACGCTCCTCGTCGCCAAGGACGAAGCGCCCCTCGATCCGCGCCTCGGCGGCGCCCCGCCGCACGAGCACCCCGTCGGCCTTCCCGCCGACGAGCAGCTCGATGGCCTCCACGACGAGTGTCTTGCCCGCGCCCGTCTCCCCCGTGAGCGCCGTCATGCCGGGGCCGAGCACGAGCGCCAGGTGGTCGATGACGCCGAGGTCCGTGACCGCCAGCTCGGTGAGCACACCTACCGGTCCGAAAGACCGAACTTGGTCTTGACGATGTTGAAGAAGTCTCGCGTTTCGAAGGTGACGAAGCGGGCGGCGTGTGGCGCGGCCGAGCACGTGATGGCGTCGCCGGGCTGCATGGTTCCCAGGTGACGCCCGTCGACGGTGAGGACGGCCGGGCGTTCCTCGAGCAGCTCGACACGGACGTGATCGGACTGGGCCAGCACGAGCGTCCGGTCGAAGAGCATGTGCGCCGAGACGGGCGTGATGATGAGGGCGCGCTGGCGGGGGGACACGATGGGCCCGCGCACCGAGAAGGCGTACGCCGTCGACCCGGTGGGAGTCGCGACGATCATGCCGTCGGCCGCGTAGGTCGTGAAGAACGTCTCGTTTATGGACACCGCGGTGTGGATCGTGTGCCCCGATCCCGCCTTCTCCATGGCGGCCTCGTTGAGCGCCCAACGCATGCCCGCGGGGAGCGACCCCGACGGTGACTCGATGTCCACCGACAGCATCATCCGCTCTTCGATGTCGTAGTTGCCGGCGAAAAAGCGTTCGAGGGCGGGCGCCAGTTGGCTGGGCTCCAGCTCGGTCAGATACCCGAGGTGGCCCACGTTGACGCCGAGGACGGGAACGCCCTCGGGGGCGACCATTTCAACGGTGCGCAGCATGGTGCCGTCGCCGCCCAGGCTGACCGCCAGGTCGAGACCGGCTGCCAACTTCTCCGGTTCGCACGCACAGTCACGCAGGTCGAGCTCGTCGGCCTCCTCAGGCGCCAGGCGAACCTCGTGGCCTCGCGCCCGCAGCCACCCGGTCGCCTCCTGAGCGAGGCGCCGAGCCTCGGGCCGCAGGCGGTGGATGACGATGCCGACGGCGGCCACCTAACCCTCCGGCACCCGGGCGTGCAGGAAGAACTCGACGTTGCCGTCGGCTCCCGTCAGCGGCGACTGCATCGTTGCGATCACGTCCGCACCTTCGTGGGCAAAGGCCGAGGCGACGTCCTCTGTCACCTGTGCCCAAGTCTCAGCATCGCGGATCACGCCTCTCCCGCGGCTGACCTCCCGGCGGCCGGCCTCGAACTGGGGCTTGACCAAGGCGAGGATGTCGGCTCCAGGCGCGCCCAGGGCCACGAGGCTGGGAGCAACGGTGCGCAGCGAGATGAAGGACAGGTCGGCGGTGACGACCGCGAAACGCTCGCCCCCGAAGCGGGCGGGCGTCAGGCGGCGGACGTTCACGCGCTCCAGCACCGTGACTCGGGGGTCGGCGCGCAGGCGCTCGTGGAGCTGGCCACGACCGACGTCGACGGCGACGACGTGCGCCGCGCCCCGCTGCAGGAGGCAGTCGGTGAACCCTCCGGTGGAAGCGCCGGCGTCGAGGGCCACGAGGCCGGACACATCGACGGCGAAGTGTTCGAGGGCTGCGTCGAGCTTCTCACCGCCGCGGCTGACGAACCGGGGTCCGTCGCCCACGAGGTGCAGCGGCTCTTCGGGCGCGACCAGACGTGAGGCCTTGTCGGCGGGGGCGCCGGCGACGGTGACCTGCCCGGCGGCGATGGCGGCTTGGGCCCGTTCTCGGCTGGGGACGAGACCCCGACGGACCAGTTCGGCGTCGAGCCGTCGCCGCAGCGGGCTCAGCCCTCCGCAGCGGCGGGGGTTGCGCTCGCCTTCTTCGCTGCGCTCGCCTTCTTGGGCGCGCTCTTGGCGGCCGTGCTCTTGGTGAGCTTGCGCTCCAGGCGGGCCAGGTCTTCCTTGGTCGCGATGCCGAGGGACGACACCTGGCTCTGGATCTCGTGACGCACGATCTTCCTGAGCTCGTCGGCGTTCTTCCGACTGCGCTCCATCAGCTCGTCGACGGCCTTCTTGGCCCGCTTCTGCTGGAGGTCGCCGGCTTTCACGAGGTCTTGTACGACTGACTCGGCCTGCTTCCGGGTCATCTCCGTCCAGGCGCGGCCGGCATCCAAATACTGCTGCCACCTGTCGTTTGTCGCCATGACGCGAGGCTAGTTGGTGCCCCCTCTGCCGACGAAGTTGCACGCGTAGGCTGCGAAGCTTGATCCCGCTGAAGGACTACAACCCGACGACGCGGCACGCGTGGGTCACCCTGGGGATCATTCTGGCCTGCGCCTTCGTCTATTTCTTCGTGCAGCCGCACGGCCAGTCCACCGTCGACCCCCAGTCGGCGGCCATCACCGAGGCGAAGTTCACCTACGCCCACGCCGCCATTCCGTGCGAGGTCACGCACGGCCATCCGCTGACGGTGAACGAGATCAACGCCACGCTGAACAACAACGACGAGAACGCATGCAAGACGCCGTTGCCGGCCTCGCCGGAGGCCTTCCCCGGCAAGAACGTCTACCTGGCGATCCTGTACTCGATGTTCCTGCACGGGAGCCTGTTGCACATCGGCGGGAACATGCTGTTCCTCTGGATCTTCGGCAACAACATCGAGGACCGGATGGGCTGGATCGGGTATCCGATCTTCTATCTGGTGTGCGGCATCGTCGCCGCCGCCACCCAGTTCGGCTTTCAACCGGACAGCACCGTTCCCGTGATCGGCGCGTCCGGCGCGATCGCCGGCGTCATGGGCGCCTACCTCGTCCTGTTCCCCCGCGTGCGAATACGCACGCTGTTCATCATCGTGATCATCCCGTTGATACGCGACATCCCGGCCGCCTGGCTGCTCGTGTTCTGGTTGGCGCTCCAGTTCTTCACCTCACCGACGTCGGGCGTGGCGTGGATCGCCCACGTGGGTGGCTTCGTGTTCGGCGCCCTGGTCACGTTGCCACTCCGGAACCGGCTCAGGCCGCCGCCGATCCGACCAACCTGGTTCTACGGCGCCAACGCGTAGGGCCTGAAGGAGTTACGCCATGGAGAAGAAGCGTCAGCCTCGGTTCAACCATGTCGCCATGAGCCTGCCCGCCGACACGCTCGACGAACGGGGCCGGGCTGACATCGTCGCCTTCTACCAGGACGTCTTCGGGTGGGAGGAGCTCCCCCAGATGACCGAGGACCGCCAGCGTCTGGTGCTCATGGCCTACCGGTACGGCCAATTCGTCTTCCTCATCGCCGACGACGACCCCATGCGTGCCCCTCGCATGGACCACTTCGGCATGCAGGTCGACACCATCGAGGAGCTCGACGAGATGCTCGACCGAGCCCGCGCCTACAACGAGAAGGACGACCGCGTCGACATCGTCGACAAGTCGGCCGAGAACCACGGGCCGCTGACGATCACCAGCTTCTACGTCGGCTACCTCCTCCCGATGATGGTCGAGGTCCAGCACTTCCAGGTCCACGACCACCAGTAGCGGCGTGATTCGCGGCCGGCGCGCCGCCGTCTGCTAGCCAGGGAGACGTGCCCCGGTTCGAACCGTTCGCCGGCCTGCGTTACGACCCCGACACAATCGACATCGACCGGGTCATCGCTCCGCCCTACGACGTCATCGGCCCCGACGAGCGCCACGCCCTCGAGGAGCGCGACGCGCACAACGTCGTCCACATCGACCTGCCGCGCGACGAACCCGGGCGCGACCGCTACACAGCCGCCGGCTGCCGGCTCGACGACTGGCTGGCCCGCCACGTGCTGGTCCAGGACGACGAACCGTCCTTCTACGTCTACCGGATGGGGTACCACGACGCCGAGGGGCGGGCCCGGCAGACGTCGGGCGTCATCGGCGCCCTCGAGCTCTCGGTGCCCGGCGAGGGCGACGTCCTCCCCCACGAGCGCACGATGTCCAAGCCCAAGGACGACCGCCTCAACCTCATGCGGGCGTGCCGGGCCAACCTCTCCCCCATCTGGGTGCTGTCGCTGGCCCAAGGGCTGTCGGCGCTGTGCGAGCTTCCCGGCCCGCCCGACATCCGCACCACCGACGACACCGGCGTGCATCACCGCCTGTGGCGCATCACCCAGCCCGGGATCGTGAAGGCGATCAGTGAGGCGGTGGCGTCGGCACCCGTCGTCATCGCCGACGGCCACCACCGCTACGAGACCGCCCTCGCCTACCGGGACGAGCGACGGACGGAGGGCGCCGCCCCCGGGGACCACGACCTGTTGATGGCCTACGCCGTCGAACTGGCCGAGGACCAGCTGACGATCGATCCCATCCACCGCCTGGTCAACGGCCTGGCGCCCGACGTCGACCTGCTGAGTGCCCTGTCGCAGTGGTTCGAACCGTTCGACGCCGGGCCGCCCACCGAGGCGCTGGCGCGGCGCATGGCCGACGCCGGTGCCTTGGCCCTCGTCGTCCCCGGCCACGCCTGGCTCTTGAAACCCCGAGACGGCGACGGCGACGTCCGCAGCGACGCCGAGCACCTCGACGCCGTCCTTCACGCCCTGCCGGCCCACGAGCTGTCCTACCAGCACGGCGTCGACAACGTCCTCGCCCTCGTCGACAAGGGTGACGCCCAGGCCGGGATCCTGCTGCGCCCCGTCACCGTCGAGCAGATGGAAGCCGCCGCCCGCGCCGGGCGCCGCCTGCCCGAGAAGACGACGTTCTTCTACCCCAAGCCGGTCACCGGCGTGGTCCTGCGCCGCCTCAGCTGACGAGCTCGGCCATGACATCCAGGGCTTCGAGCTGGACGGTGGCCAGGATCATCGTCGTCACCTGCGAGCGCTTCCACGGCTCGACCAGCTCGGCGATGCGCTCCTTCGGCCCGCACAGGGAGACCTCGTCGACGAGCTCGTCGGGAACGGCGGCGGCCGCCTCCTGCTTCTTGCCGTCGAGGTAGAGATCCTGGATCTCCTTGGCCGGGCCCTCGTAACCGAAGCGGCAGGCCAGGTCGTTGTAGAAGTTGCGGTCCCGGGCGCCCATCCCGCCGATGTAGAGGGCGAGCATGGGCTTGATCATCGACCGGCAGGCGTCGACGTCGTCGCCGAGCACCACGCTGACCGTCGGGGCGATGTCGAAATCCGCGAGATCGCGGCCCTCGAAGGCCTCGGCGTAGACATCGAAGCGATGCGGGCTCATCCAGACCGGAAGCCAGCCGTCGGCGATCTCGGCTGCCAGGGCGACGTTCTTGGGCCCGATGGCCGCCAGGTAGATCGGGATCTCACGCTTGGGATGGACGATGAGCTTGAGGGGCTTGCCGAGTCCCGTCGCACCCGGGCCCGTGTAGGGGATGTCGTAGTGGGGCCCGTGGTGCTCCACGGGAGCGTCTCGGCGCATGATCGAGCGCACGATGTCGACGTACTCGCGCGTCTTGGCCAGCGGCTTCCCGTAGGGCTGGCCGTGCCATCCCTCGACGACCTGGGGACCGGAGAGGCCGAGGCCCAGCAGCATGCGCCCGCCGGACAGGAGGTCGAGGGTGACGGCAGTCATCGCCGTCATGGCCGGCGTGCGCGCCGGCATCTGCATGATGCCGGTGCCCAGGCCGATCTTCGACGTCTGGGCACCGACCCACGTGAGAGGGACCACGGCGTCGGACCCGTAGGCCTCCGCGGTCCATACCGAGTGGAAGCCGAGCGATTCGGCGTGGCGGGCAACCTCGACGACCCGACCGGGCTCGGCGCCGAAGTATCCGAGGTTCAGCCCCAGACGCATGGCCCCGGACACTACGTCGACGAGCCGGCGCTCGGGGGAGCGTTCAGCACAGCCACACGCGCCGCTCTGCTCGGACGGCCGCATGCGAGCCCCGACCGGGGTCACGCAATTCGGCTGCCTCCTTCGATCGGCGCGCAGACTTTTCGATTTCTTCGATCGCTCTTGATTTTTTCGAGCGTTGCTGTCGTAGGGGTGTGGTAGAGTTACATCGCTGTAGTTCTGCTGCGGCGTCACTTCCCCCTCTGACAGTCCGTCGGCGCGTGGAGGAAGCGATGGCCGATGTGCAGAGCGCGCTGGAAGGCTTGGAGCTCGCGCTCGATGTCTTGGCGTCGGCCGAGCCGTCGGCTCTGGGCGACGGTGAGGCGGTGGTCGTCCTGCACCGTCAGCTGGCGCGGCTCGAAGCGGTCACGACCCGGGCCGGTGCCGTCTTCGACGCCAGCCGCAGCTGGGAGGTCGACGGGGCACGCTCGGCGGCGGCATGGATCGCCACGCGCTGTCACCTTCCGTGCGAGGCAGCCCGCAAGAGTGTGCGCCTCGGGCGTGACCTGCGACAGCTGCGCGCCGTCGACGGGGCCTGGGGCGCCGGGGACATCTCAGGCATCCACGCAGCCATGCTGGTTCGGGCCGGGGCTGGCAAGCGGGCCGACGTCTTTGCCCGCGACGAGGAGCTGTTGGTGGGCCACGCCAGGGAGCTTCGCTTCTCGCACTTCTGCCGGGCCCTGCGCTACTGGTGCTACCGGGCCGATCCCGACGGCGCCGAGGACGAGGCGGCCGACGACCACAAGGCCCGCCGGGTGCATCTCTCCGAGGGTTTGAGAGGCACGAAGATCCTCGACGGCCTGTTCGAGCCCATCGGCGGAGCGATCTTCCAACACGAGCTCGCTCGCCTCGAACAGCAGCTCTTCGAGGAAGACTGGGCCGAGGCGCGGGCACGGCTCGGAGACACGGCCTGTGCGGCCGACCTCAGGCGCACGCCCGCCCAGCGCCGCCACGACGCCCTTGTCGAGATGGCTCGACGTTCGGCGGCGATGCCGGGAGGCGCTCGGATGCCAGAGCCCCTGTTCAACGTGTTCGTCGACTTGGAGACGCTGTACGGGATGCTCTGCGAGCTGGCCGACGGCACCTTCGTCACGCCCGGCAGCCTCCTGTCCCACCTCGACCGCGCCTGGCTCGAGCGAGTGGTGTTCGGCCCCGCCTCGCGGGTGGTCGACGTCGGCGTGCGCCGCCGTCTGTTCACCGGCGCCACCCGCCGGGCGGTCCAGCTCCGGGACAGGGAGTGCTTCCACGAGTTCTGTGAGGAGCCGGCCGACAACTGCCAGGTCGACCACGTCCAGCCCTACGCGGCCGGAGGCCTCACCACCCAGGACAACGGCCGCCCCGCCTGCGGCTTCCACAACCGAGGCCGACAACGAGGTCCCTAGCCCTCCGCGGCCTCACCGCGGAGGGCGCCCGGAGGCCACAACCGACTCAGCACCAGCCGCCGGTGGCGTTCGACAACGACCCTCGAGCCGGCGTTACCTGTGTGGCCAGCAGCCGTCAAGAGCTGAACCAACAGCGGGTCTGTGTCGACGCGCTGCACGGTGCTCCGCTGGTGATCAGGCTCGAGCGTGAGGGCCCGATATATATATCGGTGCGCGACGGCGTGGGGGCGCCCAGCGTTACCTCGGTGCTCGACGATGCCATCGTCGGCGACAACAACCTTGATCGGGTGACCCCCTGGTGGTGGGAGCGCGGTCGGCTCAATGTTCGAAG
>CADDZP010000164.1 GCA_902812475.1 Actinomycetota bacterium
TGTCTGAGGCGGGCGGCGCGCTCCAGGATCGCCAGATAGCGCCGCCCCTGCACGTGCGGTGACCAACGCAGGAGAGCGTCGCGACGGGCGCGCCGTCCGACGCGGCGGCGCGTCCCATGGTCGACCACGAGAGCGTCGAGGGCGGCCGACCAGTCGTCGAGGTCGGCGGCCAGGAAGCCGTTGATGCCGTTGTCCACGGCCGCTCGGAACGGCGTCGTCGGGGAGACGATCGACGGCGTCTCGACGAGCGCCGCCTCCAGCCACTTGATCGCGCTCTTGGCCTCGTTGAAGACGCTCCCGGGGGCCAGGGGGGCCAGGTTGACGTCCACATCGCGAAGAAGCGACGGCAGGTCGGTCCACGGCGTGAACGGGATGCGTCGCACCCGGCGGCCCAGCTGGTCGACGGCGGGCGACGGGTTCAGCTTTCCGGCCAGCCACAGCTCGGTACCAGGGTGGCGATCGAGAACGTCGATGACGGCCGGCTCCACATAGGCCCAGTCCTCCTCGTGGGTGTCGGTGCCGCTGAGGTAGGCGATGCGCAGCGGGCCGTTGCCGCGCCGCCGGGCCAAGGCAGCGTCGGAGAGCTGGCCCAGGGCGATGCCGACGCCGTTGTCGAACTGCTCCGCCGGCAGGCCGGTGAGCTCGAACACCCGCTCGCACAAGGCCGGCGTGCTCCCGACGAACAGGTCGCACGCCTCGAGCGTCGTGCGGTACCGGCGCACGCCCTCCATCCACAGCTCCGCCTCGGCTGGCGGCAGGATGCGCAAGGCGGGGATGTCGGCCGCCAGATCGGGGTCGAAGATCAGGTCGTCGACGTCGAAGACAACGGGGATGTTCCGGTCGTTCAGCTCGGCGACGAGGTCGAGGATCTGCACGGTCGCCGGTACCCGGTAGAGGACGACGGCATCGGCGCCGACCGCCTGGCCGCGCAGGCGGGGGTCCCGGTAGTGGAGGGCGGCGCTCTCCACGCCGAGGAGGCCGATCGCCTCGGCCGGCAGGCGGACCCGGTAGCGCAGTGGGGCGCCGTCGATGCCGGCGACGAACAAAACTCGTCGGACGGATGGCGTGGCCCGACCGCTGTCAGTGCGACCGCTGACGAGCCCGCGGTACCGGCGCTCCAGCCCGTCGACCTGGTCGCTGAGTGACCGGACGGAGACGTCCGTCGACGCGCGCGTCAGGGCGTCGACCGTTTCCGGTTGACGTACGAGAGTGCGCATGGCGTCGGCCAGCGCCTCGGCATCGGCGGCAGGAACGACGAGTCCGTTGACGCCATGACGGACGACCTCCTCGGGTCCGAGGGAATCGGTGCAGATCACCGGGATGCGCCGTAGCAGCCCCTCCCTCGTCACC
This sequence comes from Actinomycetota bacterium, assembly GCA_902812475.1. Lineage (GTDB taxonomy): Bacteria > Actinomycetota > Acidimicrobiia > Acidimicrobiales > AC-14 > CADDZP01. The sequence goes on from CADDZP010000164.1 coordinate 1,351, forward strand.
AGCGAGTACGACTCGCGCATCACCGACGGCACGAGGAGGACGTCGGTCTCGGCCAGGACGTCGTCCAAGCGCTCGGGGGCGAAGGCTGGCCGAGCCTCGACGTGCGGTCCGGCGACTGTCTCGGTGCCGTAGACGGCGAGGTGCCATCCCGGTTCGGCGGCGAGCATCGTCACGGCTTCGGCGAGCACATGGGCGCCCTTCATCGGGTCGGCGCCGCCCGTGTACACGAACCGCAGAGCCGAGGTGCGCTCGCGGGGCCGAGCGCTGGCATGTTCGAGAACGTCGTCGGCCGGGATCCCGTTCTCATCGACGTGGAGGCGCTCGGGATCGACACCGTTGGCGGCCAAGACGGCGGCGGCGATGCTCGACGGCGCCAGCACAGCGTCGACTCGGCCCAGCGCGCGTTGCAGCCGCTGGTTGCGGTCGAGCAGCCAGCGCCGACCGGACTGGCAATCGCAGACGCCGGCATCCACGACCAGCGAGCACGGCCGAAACGACCGGTTGACGAGAAACTGACGGCCGCAGCTCCACCAGAAGTCGTGCATGGTGACGACCGTCGGGATCCGTCGCGCCGTCGCCGCGTCGACGACACCGCCCCCGAGGGACTGGACGGAGTGGAAGTGGACGAGATCGGGGCGAGCGTCTTCGAGCACCGTCTCGAAGTGCGACGCGACCGCCGGATTGTCGAAGTTGGCGTCGTTCGACCAGTCCGTCCACGGAGTCGTGACCACCCATTGAACGGTCGTGCCCTGGTCCTCGTCGGTCCAGGACTCGAGCGGCGCACGGCCCTCGCCGTACCAACCGGCGTACACGGCGATGTCGTGGCCGCGACGCGCCAACTCCAGGGCGATGCGCCGGGGCTGTAGCGTGCCGCCGCTGATGAAGTTCGGCGGGTAGTGGGCGGATACAACGACGATCCGCATCGCGGCCGAACCTAACATCGGCCCCTCCGACTCCTCGCTGCATGACGAAGCTCTCAGAACTCGCCGGCTCGCGCGACCTCATGGTCAACCTCACGCTGCGCGAGCTGCGGGGCAAGTACAAGCGCTCGGTGTTGGGCTGGGCCTGGTCCCTCCTCAACCCGATCGCCATCATGCTGATCTTCACGGTGGTGTTCCGGGTCTTCCTCAAGATCCAGGCCCCGAAGGGCGACCCGAGCGGCCTTCAGGTGTTCGCCCTGTTCCTGCTGTGCGCCCTGCTTCCGTTCAACTACCTCGCCAACTCGATGAGCGGGGCGATGGGCTCGCTGGTGGTCAACGCCAACCTCATCAAGAAGACGTACTTCCCACGCGAGGTCCTCGTGGCCGCCAACGTCGTGTCGTGGGTCGTCGCCTTCCTCATCGAGATACTCGTGCTGAGCGTCGCCCTGATGATCGTGGGCAACTTCGTCGTTCCGTACATCCCGGTGGTGCTGCTGCTGATCATCGTCGAGACCGTCTTCGTGCTCGGCATCTCCCTCATGCTCAGCGTGCTCAACGTCTACTTCCGCGATGTGCAGCACCTGATTGGGATCGTCGTGCAGCTCTGGTTCTACGCCACGCCGATCGTGTATCCGATCTCCTTCGTCGAGCACGGCGTGTCGAGCAAGGCGCTGGTGTTCGTCTACAAGCTGAACCCCATGGTCCAGTTCGCCGACGCCTTCCGCAACTGCCTGTATGACCTCAAGCTTCCGGCGCTCGTCACGATGCTGTACCTCATCGGCATCTCGGTGGTGACCCTCGCACTCGGGTTCTTCATCTTCTTGCGATTGGAGCCGCGCCTGGCGGAGGAGCTTTGAGCAGGTTGCGAATCGCCGTCGGCACGCCCGACACGCTCGCACCCGGTATGGCGGGCCCTGCCATCCGGGCCTGGCACATCGCCGAGGAGCTCTCCCGGAGCCACGACGTCAAGCTCGTTACCACGTCGTCGAGCAGCCTGACTGAAGAGCGGTTCGAGGTGGCCGCTGTCGACGGCCCAGACATGTCCGGCCTGCTCGCCTGGTGTGACGTGGTGGTCAGCCAGGGGTGGTTCCTGCACCAGAACCCCGACGTCCTCCACTCGGACAAGGTTCTCGTCGTTGACCTGTACGACCCGCTGCACCTCGAACAACTGGAGCAGGCGCGCGACGAGGGCGAGGACCGACGGGCCGCCATCGTCGACAGCGCGCGCGCCGTGCTCGACGAACAGCTGCTGCGCGGCGACTTCTTCCTTTGCGCTTCCCCCAAGCAGCGCGATTTGTGGCTCGGTCATCTGGCTGCCTTGGGACGACTGAACCCTCGTACGTACGACGAGGACGAGACGCTCTCGTCGCTCATCGCGACGGTGCCGTTCGGCATCGAGGTCGAGCCGCCGAGCCACACGCGGTCCGCCGTCAAGGGCGTGCTCGCCGGCATCGGCGCCGACGACAAGGTCGTGCTGTGGGGCGGCGGCATCTACAACTGGCTCGACCCCCTCACCGCCATCCGGGCCGTCGACAAGCTGCGGGCGCGCCTGCCCGAAGTGCGCCTGCTGTTCATGGGCCTGCGCCATCCCAATTCCGACATCCCCCAGATGCGGATGGCGACAACGGCGCGCGAGCTCTCCGACGAACTGCACTTGACCGGCTCCCACGTCTTCTTCAACGAAGGGTGGGTGCCGTTCGAGGACAGGCAGAATTTCCTTCTCGAGGCGGACGTCGGCATCAGCACCCATCTCGCCCATCTGGAGACAGCGTTCTCGTTCCGCACGCGGGTGCTCGACTACCTGTGGGCCGGCCTTCCGATCGTCTCCACCAGCGGGGACACCCTGGCCGAGCTCGTCGCCGATCGCGACCTCGGCGGCGTCGTCCCGCCCGGCGACGACGCCGCCCTCGAGGAAGCGCTCTTCTCGTTGCTCGCCGATGCGGGGCGCGCCGACCGGTGTCGCCGCAACATCGCCGGCGTCGTAGCGGAATTCCGGTGGCCGCGGGTGCTGCACCCGCTGGTCGAGTTCTGTGCCCGACCCCGGCGGGCTCCCGATCTCGTCGATACGGACGCGGCCAGGCGCCTACGGCCGGCGGCCCACCTGGCTCGTGTCGATTCCGGCGGCGCCATGACGCGGGCGGCGCGGGTGTGGCGCCGTGAGGGCTGGCGAGGTCTGGCGGCGCGGGTTCGCGACCGCCGCGAGCCTTGACAGATCCGCCATACTGGTCGCCGGTTTTCCAGCACCGCCACGCCGTCCTCCCGGCGCCCACGCGATGACCTGTTCTCCCCTTTCCCGTCGTACCGTTCGCGTCGCCCGCTTCCTCATCGTGACGCTGATCGTTGGCGGCGTGGCGACGGGCATCGTCATGCCGGCCAAGGCGTCCAAGCCCGTAGTCGAGGGCAAGGTGCGGACGCTTGCCTCGCTCGCCCGCCGCGGTTGGCTGCGGTCCGTCCAGACGCCGATGGCGAGTGAGATGGTCGGCTTCGACTGGGCCGGCCGCATGCCGGGCACGATCGAGGTCCGCGTCGAGGACGCCAAGGGCTGGACCGACTGGAGCACGATCGACGGCTTCCCGGCCGAGGGTCCCGACAGCACTTCCAAGGAGGCCCACAACCGCACATCGGCCGGCCCCGTGTGGATCGGCCACGGCGTCCGCCAGGTGCAGGTCCGCGTCGCCGACGGCGATCTCGGCGACCTCCGACTGCACGCCATCCACACCGGCTCGACCGGCTCGTCGGGTCCGGCCCAGGCCCACGCCGCCGTCAGCCAGCCCGGCATCATCTCCCGCGCCCAATGGGGTGCCGACGAGAGTTGGCGGAGCTACGCCTCGGGCTGCAACGGGTCTCCCGACTACGCCGACGGGGTTCGGTACGCCATCGTCCACCACACCGACAACTCCAACAGCTACTCGGCGAGCGACTCTGCGTCCATCGTGCGCGGCATCTACTACTTCCACACGCACACGAACGGGTGGTGCGACATCGGCTACAACTTCCTCGTCGATGCCTACGGCCAGGTCTTCGAGGGCCGCTGGGGCGGAATCACCAGCGCCGTCATCGGCGCCCACGCCGGTGGTTTCAACACCAACAGCACCGGGGTCGCCGTCATCGGCAACTTCCAGTCCACGGCGCTGCCCGGTCCTGCCTACGGCGCCCTGCGCGGGCTGCTGGCGTGGAAGCTCGGCTACCACCACGTCAACGCCAATTCGGTGATCCAGGTCGTCGCCGGTGACTTCAACGGGTCGAAGTACCCGGCCGGCACAACCATCAGCGTGCCCACGATCAGCGCCCACCGCGACGTCGACGAGACCGACTGCCCCGGCGACGTCGCCTACGGCGAGCTGGGCCAGTTGCGCGTCGACGTGCAGCACGACATCGAGGCGGCGGCGTGGAACAAGCCGGCGGTGGTGCGCAGCAACGTGTGGTTCCTGCGCCGGTCGATGACGCCCGGCCCCGCCGACATCACGTTCGTGTACGGCGACCCGGGCGACCTGAAAATCATGTGCGACTGGAACGGCGACGGGGTCCGCACCCCGGGCGTGTACCGCAACGGCGTGTTCTTCCTCCGCAACAGCAACACGTCGGGCCCGGCCGACGTCGTCTTCCCGTTCGGGCAGGCGGGTGACATACCCGTGTGCGGCGACTGGGACGGCGACCACGTAGAGACCGTGGGGGTGGTCCGCGACCAGGTCACCAGAACCGTCGTCGCCGTGACGGCCGCCAAGATGTGGTACCTCCGCAATCGCAACTCAGCCGGCCCGGCGGACGGAACGTTCGCCTACGGCAACGTCGGCGACCGGCCCTTCGTCGGCGACTGGGACGGCAACAGCTTCCCGACCCCCGGCGTGCGGCGCGGCTACACCTGGTACCTGCGAAACAGCAACTCCGGCGGCATCGCCAACGGCACGTTCAACTACGGCGACTCGTCCGACACCCCGATCCCCGGCAACTGGAACGACGACCCCTATGACACGCTCGGCATCACTCGCGGCGGCGCCTGGTTCATCCGCGACGCCAACGCCAGCGGCAACGCCGACTTCGTCTTCCCGTACGGCAACAGTGGCGACGTGCCGCTGATCTGGAGATAGCCCGCGCCCGATTCCGCGACCCCGATCGTCGGCGTCGTCGTCGTGAACTTCAACGGCGGCGACCTCACCCGTCGTTGCATCCGGAGCCTCGAGGCCCTGGCGTGGCCGCCCGAGTCCCTGCGGATCGTCCTCGTCGACAACGCGTCGGACGACGGCGTGGTGGAGCATGTCCGGGCCGAGCACCCGGCCGTCGAGGTCGTGGAAACGCACACCAACGTCGGCTTCGGCGCCGGTTGCAACGCCGGCATCGCACGCCTCGAGGACGTCGAGTACGTCGCCCTCGTGAACAACGACGCCACGGTCGAGCCGGCGTGGCTGGCGGCGTTGGTGGAGGCGTGCGATGAGCAAGCCGGCGTCGGCGCCGCCTGCCCGAAGATCCTCCTGGCCGGGCGCTACGGCGAGCTGAGCATCGAGACGCCGGTCGGCGCCCGGAGGCGAGGCGACCCGCGCCGACTCGGCGTCCACCTCAGCGGCGTGCGCGTCAACGGCGAAGACGTCTGGGCGGCGATTCAACTGGTGAGTGGCTTCTGGGGGCGCGAGCCGGGCGTCACCGGCCAGTGGACGGCAGTACGGGCCACGCTCTACGTCCCCGTCGAGGGGACGGATGCAGTGACGGTGGAGGTCTGCCTGGAGGCCGACGACGACGACCGAGACGTCCTCGTGTCGTCGGGCACGGCGCACACGAGGCACACGGTCGGGACCCGGCCGGTGTGGTGCTCGCTGACGGCCCCCTTCGAGCCGTTCGACGTGGTCAACAGCGCCGGCGCCCTCCTGCTCGAGGGCGGCTACGGCGCCGACCGCGGGTACCTGGAGGTCGACCGAGGTCAGTTCGGCGATCCCGCCGAGGTCTTCGCGTGGAGCGGGGCGGGCGTTCTCCTCTCGCGTCGCTACCTCGCCGACGTGGGTCTGTTCCACGAACCGCTGTTCCTCTACTACGAGGACCTCGACCTCTCGTGGCGGGGCCGCGCTCGGGGATGGCGACACGTGTACGCGCCCAGTGCCGTCGAGCGCCACGCCCACGCCGCGTCGAGCGTCGCCGGGTCGGCGCTGTTCGACCACTACGTCGAGCGGAACCGTCTCTTGGTGCTGACGCGGAACGCCCCGGCGGCGATGGCATGGAAGGCGGCCGTCCGCTTCGTCTTGACGACGTCGTCCTATGCACGGCGAGACTGTCTTGTGCCTTTGCTGTCCATGCGAGCCCCGCGCCTCGACGTCGTGCGCCGGCGGACGCGTGCCTTTCTTTCTTATCTGCGCATGCTGCCCGCAGCGCTCGTTCAGCGCCGGCAGCTTCGCCGGCGCCGCACCTGGTC
>CADDZP010000165.1 GCA_902812475.1 Actinomycetota bacterium
CGCCCCGGCGAGCGCGAATCCGAACGTCACCGCCGCAGCCGCTTGCACTATCCACGGCACACGGTGTGGTCCCCGACCGACAGCGGCTCCGTCGACGGCGGCTCTTTCGATGTCGACTGCGTGTCGTCGGCCCCGGCGGGCCGGCGCCAGGACGAGAGCGAGCACGATGAAGCCTCCGACGGCGCCGGCGACCAGCGCCCGCCGGTAGACGTGGCCGGGCGTGAACGACAGGTGGATGACGCCGCCCACGCCGGCGGGCACGAGCCAGGCCTGGCGCCAGCCGTCGAGGCGCGCGGCGCGCAGGTGGTGGCCGTTGAGGACGGCCGTCCACCCTTCGTTGAGGTTCTCGGTGAGGGCGACATACGACGCCACACCCGCACCGATGCGGATCCGGCGCTCATCGGCGCCCCATGGCCCGACTGCTGTAACCGAACGCGTCAGCTGCGGCGTCGAGGGCGAGGGAGTCGCCAGCGTCGCTGTCGTCAGGACGAGCCCATGATCGGGACTGGCGACGAGATGGTGCTGTCCGGCGCGCAGCGCGACCGGGGCGCACGACACCACGTCGAGCGGAGCCAGGGTTTGCAGATCGCCGAGCGTGCCCCGAATGGAGGTTGGGACCGACATGCCGTCCACGGTGACCGCCGGCCCGGCGCCGCACGGAAGAGCGAAGGCGACGTTGGCATCGACCGCCTGGGGGCGCAGGTCATCGAGGGCCGGGAAGCGGAGTTCGGCGATGCCGAGGCTGAGCTGCGTCAGAAAGCCGGGCGTGTTCTCACCCGTAGGCGTCGGCGCGGCGTCGAGCGCCGTGATCGTCACCGAGTTGGTGTGCAGCGCCTCGAAGGGAACGACGTCGCCGGACGCCACGTCGACGTCACGGATCGCCAGCCCGCTCTGCAGACGCAGCTTGATCGGTCGCACGGCGGGTCCGTCGGGCGGAATCACCTGGACTCTGTCGATGGTGCGGTCGGTGGGCCAGCTCAACTGGATGGAAGGCTGGCGGTCATCGGGGCTGGCGAGCCACGCCGTCGCCGGGTCGCCGTCGATCATCGAGCTTGCTGCGAAGGCAGGGATGTCCTTCCACGTCGAGCTGGGTGCCACCTGGAGCGATGCCGCAGGTTGGGTAGACGCCAACAGTTCGTCGAGGTCTGCGCCCGGCAGTGGCGCCACCGTCCCCGTCAGGCCGAGCTCGGCGGGCGCGGGGAGCGAGAACGAGCGGTCGAGACGCGTCTGCTCGTCCGAACGGGTGAAGTCGTAGGCATCGGCGTGCTGACGTGCAAGCAGGACCTGCTGGTCGGTCGACGCGGCCGGCGGCTCCGGCAGGGCGAGCGTCCGCTCGACGTCCACACCGGGGATCCGGACCTCGCGCAGCCCGGGTTCGCCGGTGAAGCCGTTCACGGCGGCGATCGTGAGGCGGATCCACGTCGTCTTGCCACGTGGGAGGACGAGCGTCTGCGGCGCCTCTGTGCCCGCAACCGGCCGGGTCACCGACCCTGCCTGGGTGGTGAGCGTGAGGGCGGTGATCCTCGGACGCAGTGGACGGTCGAGCAGCAGCTGCACCTGCACGGTCGGCGCTGAGATCGGTTTGGCGGTCCTCACTTGGAGCCACTCGCCGATGGGCGCGTTGGACGATCCGGTCACCCACGCCGTGCTCGGGTCGCCGTCGAACGCCGCGTACGGCTGGCGCTCGGGCAGCCGCGCCAATGGACCCTCGAAGGACGAGGCCGTGAGGGCCACGGCCCCGGTGATGTGCACGACAGACTCGGCGTTGGGGCCGCCGGCTACGACCCGCTGCTGTGGTTGGTGCTCCGAGCCCGCGGCCCGTTCGGTCGGTGCCAGCGGGTACGAGAGGTCGTTGCGCACCCATCCGAACTGGTCGTCGCGCCGCTGCACGGCGTCGCTCTGCACGTGGCCGCCGTTGGGCGGGCGCGGACCGAGTGGGTCGCCACTCAGTCCCGCCGCTCTGTCACCGAGGACCTCAGGGTCACCGAGCTGTAGAAGGCTGTCCGGAGCGCCGTCGACGGTCATCGTCCCCGCCCGCGGATAGGCAGCGATCGTCGCCGACGGGCTGTTGACTTCGTAGACCTCCAGCGAGGGCACGCCTCCGCGGACGGACGCGCCCAGGTCGGGTGTCAACCGGTCAGCCGTCATGACGTATCGCACGTGCGGCCCGAACGACGTCACGCGCGCCAAGCCGGGCGTGCCATCGAGGGAGCGGCGCAGGTACGCGCTCGCCGGCGCACCGGCGCGCAGGGGGTCGAGGTCGTTGCGGAGCAAGACGTAGTGGATGCCGGCTCGGGCGAGGAACGGCGCCAGGCCGGGTGACGGCTCGCCGAGGTCGAGGGGGCGCTCGACGGCGTCGAGCAATCGCGTGGCGCCCGTGGAACCGAGGGGGACGATGTCGCGCACGACCCAGTCGCTCGTGGCCAAGGCCTGCATGGGCTCGTCCAGGGGGCGGCCCCAGTTGTATTCGCCAAAGGCCGCGGACGGCACGATCAGCGTGCGTCCGCGCGACGCCCGTGCTCCGAGCCAGCCGGCGGCCTGGCGCCAGTAGCCGGGGACGTTGGTGAACGAGCCAGCAGGGGCCAGATGGCCCTGCCACAGCGGCGCGGCGGCGACGACGATGAGCAGAAGGGCAGCGCCGACGCGGCGGACGAACGTCGACACGTCGAGGACGCACACGGCGTGGGCGAGCCCGAGCGCGAGCGCCAAGCGGAGCATGGGCTCGAACTTGTTGAGGTTGCGCGCCGGCGACAGCGCACCGGTCAGCAGCGAGCGGATGGCGGGCGACAGCGGGCTGGCCAGCGGCCCCGCGTACCCAGCGGTCACGAAGAGGACGCCGACGAGGGCGCTGAGGACCGCAAAGCGGCGGTGCGGCAGGTCCTTGCGAGCGAGCCCGTACAGGCCGGCGGCAGCCAGCGACGCCGAGGCGAGGACGACGAGGGGCGAGGCCACCAGGTCCCACGCGCCCCGGAGCCACGGGCCGGTGACGTGCAGGTAGGACACCCAGTAGCCGGTGCCGCGGACGGTCTCGACGATCGACGAGGTACCCGTCGTCACCGACGGGCTCTCGGTGAACTGCAGGAAGTGGAAGCCGTAGCGACCCTGAAGCACGAGGGGCGCCGTCCACCACAGCGTCGCCAGCCCGACACACGGTATCCACCAGGCGACGAGCCGCCGGCGCACGGCCCCTGACGGCCGGGTGAGCAGCCAGAGCGACGGCATCACGAGCACGGCGACGGTGGCCATGCCGTTGATGCCACCCATGGCGGCGACGGCCAGCGCCGACAAGGCGGCGGCCCGCCTCGGCTGCGTCTTCGCGGTCTGCCGTACGAGCGGCAAGAGGGCCCACGGCAGGAAGACGGCGGGCAGCTGGTTGCCCGACGTCACGGCGATGAGGCTCAACATGGCCGGCGACAGGGCGTACGTCGCCGCCCCCGCAAACCGCGTCCACGGCGTACCGACGCGCAGGGCCTCGGCAACCTTCAGCGCGCCCCAGAAGGAGAGGAGCAGCAGGCCCGAGATCCACACCCGCTGGGCCGCCCACACGGGTAGGTGCACGGCGCGGGTGAGGGCGAAGAACGGCCCCATCGGGAACAGGTAGCCGGGCGCCTGGTTCTGGATGTTCCCGAAGCCGGCCTGGCCGTCCCACAGGTGCAGGGCCCGGCCGAGGAACCGGGCCGGTGACAGGGCGAGGTCGAGCTTGGTGTCGGCGACGATGCGGCCCGGCGCCTGCAGGAAGCTGCAGGCGACGACGGCGGCCGAGAACGTGAGGGCGGCGAGGCGCTCGACGTGCAGCGGCGCGGCAGCCGGCGGCGGAGGAGATGCCGCTGCGGGAGGCCGCTCCGGCGCGAGCAGACTCACGCGATCGCCTCCGCCCAGCCGACGGCCTCGCCCGCGACGGCGAGGAACTGGTCAATCGTGGCGTCCCATCCGAGGGTCGCAGCCCGGCGGCGGGCAGCCTCGCCGAGCACACGCCGGCGCTCGCCGTCATCTGCCAGCTCCGCCCACGCTGCGGCCAGCTCGGTCTCGTACCGGACCAGCACACCGGTCTCGCCGTCGACGACGGCGTCGCGCACGCCGGGCACGTCGAACGCGACCGCCGGTGTGCCGAAGGCGGCGGCCTCGACGATCGCGATCCCCCATCCCTCGTGATGGGCACCGTGTACCAGCACCCAGGCGCGTGCCAACAGGCGCCGTTTCTCTTCCTCGCTGATGTGCCCGGCGAATGTCACGCCCGGACCGGCCGCCTCCTCGAGCGTGGAGCGCTCCGGGCCTTCACCGATCACGACGAGCTCGCCGCCGACGACCGGCTGGAGGACGCGCCACGCCCGGAGCACGACCTCGACGCGCTTGTGGGGCACCAGCCGTCCGAGGGCCACGAACAGCGGCGTGGGCGAACGCTCGGCGTCGGCAGGAGCGCCGTCGACGCCGAGCGTCATCACTCGTATCCGTCCGTCGGGCACGCCGATCGCCGTCAGCGCCTGGCGGGTCGAGTCCGAGACGGCGAGGAACAGAGAGCGGGCGTACACCGCCGGCATCGCTCGACCTTCCAGGACGCGGCCGACCCCGGCGATCGGCGTCGCAAAGCGCGTGGCCCACTGGTCCTCGTGGACGTGGTGAACGAGACAGAGCACGGGCTTGCGCCGCCACAGCGGCGAGAAGAAGGGGATGCCGTTCTCGACGTCGACGACGAGGTCGGCGTCGGCGAAGTGGCGTCGGTAGGCGAACGGCGCCCGCAGGTACTGCGTGTACGTTCCGCCCGCGTTCACAACCGGATACGGATGCTCGGCGACGGGGCCGCCGCACAGCACGGCCGGCTCGTGGCCCCGCTCGAGGAGTCCGAGGGCGAGGCGGTCGACGAGGACCTCCGACCCACCGGCTTGGGGGTGGGCGACGTCGCGCCACGTCAGGAACAGCACACGCACGTCAGGCCGCTGTCCGCTCGAGGAGGACGAGACAGTTCCACGTCGCCACCTCGCGCAGACCCGGCACCCGCAGGATCCAACGTTGCGACGGGTAGTAGCGGGGGGCGGCGTCGACCAGGCGCAGGTTGGACCGCGCCTGCAGGTGGCGCAGCGTCGGGCCGACGTGGACGGGAAAGAGGGAGACGCCAGGCTCGTTCTTGGGCCGCCGGTGGCGCGTGCGCTCGTAGGCGGCCAGCCCCAGGCGGGGGCCCAGGTAGTGCCAGGGGCTGATGTCGTGGCCGCCCCACGGCGAGTACCAGTTGGTCCAGCTCAGCCACACCCAGCCGCCCGGGCGCACGACCCGCTCGAGCTCGCCGATCACGGCGACGGGGTCGGGCGTGTGCTCGAGCATGTTGGAACACAGCACGCCGTCGACGGCTGCGGTCGCCACCGGAAGCACGCTCCCGTCGGCGACGACCTCACCGCCGGGCGGCCCGCCGGGCAGGGCGAACTCGGAACGCTCGATGTCGAGCGGAACGACGGTGGCGCCCGCCTCGCGCAGCGCCCGCGTGTAGTGGCCCGGTCCACAGCCGAGGTCGAGGACGCGCGCCCCTGTGAGGGAGAACGGGAGGCGGGCGACGGCGTCGGACGCCAGGCGCCGGTAGAAGGTCTCGGGGTGGCGCTGTTCGGCCAGGAAGAGACGGACCAGTTCGGTTCGCTTACCCATGGGCGGTGCCGCTAGGCGGTCAACGCGTGACGCAGGTCGTCACCCGCTGGTTCGAGCAACGCCGTCGCCGGGACGGTGCGCGCTTCGATCCGGAGCGCCGGCTCCTGGCGGCGCAGGCGCGAGACGACAGAGGACGCCGTGCGCGCCCGCGTGCAAGGCAGCACGGCAAGGGCGCCGTCGCGCCAGGGCACGACGTTGTCGGTGCTGCGCATGTTGGCGCGCAGCACGTCCACCGCCTCAGGGCCCTCCAGTGCGCGCAGCACCGTCAGGATGCGTGTGCGCCGCCAACGGGCCTGGGTGAGGACGACGTCGCGGACCATGCGCGCCGGGTCGCGCAGCACGTCGACGCGGCTGCCGGCCACAGCGCGCCAGTGGACGGGCACCTCGGCCACCCGGTAGCCCATGCGCCGGGCCAGAGCCAGGATCTCGACGTCGAAGGCGAACCCGTCGACGACGGACAGGTGGAAGAGCAGCTGGGCGGCGGACGCCCTGAAGGCCTTGAACCCGCACTGCGTATCGCCGAGGTCGAGGCCGGTGACCACTCGGGCGAGCCGGTTGAACGTGCGGCCCATGCCGGCCCGGGCCAACGATGCGCCCTCCACTCTGGAGCCGGGCGTCACCCGTGAGCCGATGGCGATGTCGGCGCTCTCGAGCGCGTCGACGAGGGCGGGCAGGTCGGCGAGGTCGGTCGCCAAGTCGGCATCCATGAAGACGATCGACCGTCCACGGGCGCGGCTGATGCCCGCTCGCACGGCAGCCCCCTTGCCGCTGTTGAGCGCCAGGCGCACGACCTGGGCGTTGGGCACGCCCGCCAGGTGGCCCACGGCCACCTCCGCCGTGCCGTCGTCGCTGCCGTCGTCGACCACGATCAGCTCAGCGGCCGCATCCACAGCCACGCCTATCAGCGCCGGGAGCGACTGTTCGAGCCGGCGCGCCTCGTTGTAGGCGGGGACCACGACGCTCAGCGCGCTCGCCTGCACGACGCTCCTCTTTGGGGCAATCCCTCCTGATTCACCGAAATACCGAGAATCAGGACCGTGGAATTGGGTCTTATCTACGGGCTCGCAGTAGTTGATTACACAACATGGTGACGACTTATCGCTCAATGAGAAAGGGTCAATTCGTGGCATGGCCCGATCGGGCTGACCCGCTATCGCGTATTGGCACTGCTTGACCGGCGTGTCGCGGGCGGGTTGGCTCAGCGGATGCACAGAGCACGTCGGCTGCGGGCGGCGCTCCCGTGGCTGGCCGGCGTGGCGGTGGCCGGGCTCGTGCTCGGGCCGGCGTTGCTCCCGGGCTCGCTGTTGAACCTCGATCTCGTGTTCACGCCGACCATCCCTGTACCGCGCGGCGTGTGGGGGCTCGGACCGGAACTGTCGCGGCGAGTGCCGTTGGGCGTGGTGCTGGCGTGGCTGTCGAACGCCATTGGCGGTCCCGCCGCCGGCAAGCTCCTGCTCGGCGCCGCCTTGGTCGTCGCCTTCGCCGGCGTGTGGCGGTTGGTCGCCGACGCGGGCTTGCTCACCCGGGCGGGAGCGGCGCTGCTCTACACGATCAGCCCGTTCACGCTGACCCGGGTCGCCGTTGGCCACTGGGGTGTCGTCGCCGCCATGGCTGTGCTGCCGTGGGCCGCGCCCGCGCTGCTCCGTCCCAACGACGACGTGCGGCGCACGTGGGTGTGGTCGGTCGCCATCGGGGCGACGGGCATCACGGGCGGCATCGTCGGCGCCGTGCTCGTCGCCGTAGGGCTGGTCGCCGATCGCGGACGGCGAGCCGCTCGTGTGCTCGCTGTCTTCCTTGTCGCCCAGCTGCCGTGGCTGCTGCCGGGTGTGTTCACCGTCAATTCCGTCAGCAAGCTGAGCAAGCCTCGCCATTTCGCCACCGACGTGCCCCTGCCGTTCGGCGTGCTGCGTCTCGTCGCAGGCGGCGGGTTCTGGCGGGCGCCGAGCCAGGTCGCGGGGCGGGGCGCCGGCGCTGCCTTGCTCGGCGCTGCCCTGTTGCTGTTCGCCGCCTTCGGATGGCGACGGCTGCCCGAGGCG
>CADDZP010000166.1 GCA_902812475.1 Actinomycetota bacterium
ACGGTGCGCGCCACAGTCGGCCGGGTCGTGGCCGGGGCCTGGGTCGTTGGCGGCGATGTGAGCGGGGTCGTCGACAACGACGGCGCCGTCGTCGGCTCGGTGGAAACGAGCTGGGCGCCCGCGGTCCCCGCCGTTCCTAGCGTTCCTGCCGTCGCCAGCAGCGTCAGCCCCGCCCATGCCGCCAGCCCCCAGAGCCACACGACGGCGACGGCACGTGACACGGCTGCTGTCTAGCGGGGTTGGGCGGGCCGCGGCACGGGGTACGTACCAGTACAGCCGTCACGCGTGGGAGGACACGTATGGACTTCGGACTGCTCGTGTTGCGCCTGGTCATCGGGGCGCTCTTCATCGGACATGGCACACAGAAGCTCTTCGGCTGGTTCGGCGGCTATGGCGTCGAAGGCACAGGCGGCTTCATGGAGTCGCTCGGCTACCGACCGGGCAAGCACTTCGCCGTTCTGGGCGGTGCCGCCGAGGCGGGCGGCGGCCTGCTGCTCTTTCTCGGGCTCCTGACGCCCCTGGCGGCCGCCCTGCTCATCGCCATGATGATCAACGCCATCTTCGCCGTGCACCTCGAGAACGGCGTGTGGGCCCAGAACAACGGCTACGAGTTCCCGCTCGTCCTCGCCGTTGCCGCGGGCGCCATCGCCCTCGCAGACGGCGGTGCGGCCGCCGTCGACAGCGGCATCGGTCTGCACCTCGGCGGGCTGGTCGCGTGGATCGGCATCCTTGTCGGCGTGATCGGCGGCGCCGTCGCCGTCAACATCCGCAAGCGCGAGGGCGTGGAGGAGCTCGAGGCCGAGGCCGGCGACGAGGCCGAGGACCGCCGCGCCGCCTGACAACCTGCGCCGTCCCGAGCGAGTGCCGCCACTTCGGCGCCCGGAGCGGGTTTCATAGGGCTCCGATGGCGAAGAAGCGGCAACGGCCTCTGCGCGTAGAGGGACGCCTCGGCACCCAGCTGTCGTGTCCCGACTGTGGGATGAAGATCGTCGACGCCAGTGGCAAGCCGCCCGACGTCCTCCTGGAGAACCACCGGGCCCGGCAGTGCCCCGGCGTTCGCCCGCCGCGTCCGCCGCTGCTGGCGGCCAAGCGCAAGCGCTGGTGGCAGCGGTAGCAGTCTCGTAGGCGAACGCGGGCTCGTCCTCCTTGGGGTAGGGAATCCCAGGTGGCGGTACGAGGCCGCGCCCGCGTCGGGTGCTCGGGGTGGATGTACAAGGACTGGCGGGGCGTCGTGTATCCCGAGAAGCTGCCGCAGCGGAGCTGGTTCGAGTACTACGCGAGCCTCTTCGACACCGTCGAGATCAACAACACCTTCTACCGCCTGCCGCCGCCGTCGACCACGCAGAAATGGGCCGAGCAGGCGCCGCCCGGGTTCGAGTACGCCGTCAAGCTCGGCGGCTTCGGGTCCCACCGTATGAAGCTGCGCGACGCCGCGTCATGGCTTCCCAACCACCTTGATCGCGTCGATCGCCTCGGCAAGTCGCTGGGACCGACCCTCGTGCAGCTGCCACCCAAGTGGCACAAGGACGCCGCCCGTCTCGACGAGTTCTTGTCGGTCGCGCCGAGGCGTATGCGCTGGGCCGTCGAGCTGCGGGAGCCCTCGTGGGTCGACGACGAGGTCTTCGACGTGCTCCGGGCCCACGGCACGGCCCTGTGCATCCACGACCTCCTCCCTGACCACCCGTGGGAGCTCACCGCTGACTGGACCTACATCCGCTTCCACGGCCCCCAGGCGCTCGAGCGCAAGTACTGGGGCCGCTACGGGGCCAGGCGCCTCGAGTCCGTGGTCGACCGCCTTGAAGCGTGGTTGGCCAAAGGCATGGACATCTACGCCTATTTCAACAACGATTACCACGGGTACGCGGTCAAGGATGCGTCTTGGCTCGCAGACCGTCTGGCGCGATGAGTTTGCGCCCGCCCGTGCGTCTCAACGGCGATGACGCTCGCCGTAGACTCCGCGCCCGTGGCCGTCCGCTCTGACGCTGTCGCCTTCGAGGACCTCGAGCAGTACCGCCGGGAGCTGACCGGCTACTGCTACCGCATGCTCGCCTCCGCGTTCGAAGCCGACGACGCCGTGCAGGACACGATGGTCCGCGCCTGGAAGAGCCTCGACACCTTCGAGGGCCGTTCAGCGGTGCGGTCGTGGCTGTACCGCATCGCCACCAACGTCTGCCTCGACATGTTGCGCGGCCGCCAGCGCCGAGCACGGGCCATGGACATGGGCGGCCCGTACCGGGCCGACGAGTTCAAGGGCGACACGCTCCCGGAGCACGCATGGCTGACGCCGATCCCCGACGCCCGCGTGCTGCCCGAAGACGGCGACCCAGCGGAGCTGGCCGCCGAGCGCGAGAGCATCCGTCTGGCGTTCGTGGCCGCCCTCCAGCACCTCCCCGCTCGGCAGCGGGCCGTGCTCATCCTGCGCGAGGTCCTGCGCTGGCAGGCGACCGAGGTGGCCGAGCTGCTCGACACGAGCGTGCCGTCGGTGAACAGCGCGCTGCAGCGGGCCCGGGCGACGCTGGCGGAGCGCCAGATCGACGAGACCGACGTCCGCACCGCCGACCCTGACCAGCAGGCGCTGCTGGCCCGCTACGTGGACGCCTTCGAGCGCTATGACATCGAGTCGCTCGTCGCCCTGCTCCACGAGGACGCGGTGATGACGATGCCGCCGTTCAATTTCTGGCTCCGGGGTCCGGAGGAGATGGGCAAGTTCTTCCTCGGCCCGGGCCTCGGGTGCGCTGACTCTCGCCTGATCGCCACGGCCGCCAACGGGGCCTACGCCTACGGCTCCTACAAGCCCGACCCCAACGGCGGCTTCATGCCATGGGCCGTGCAGGTGATCGAGGTCTCAGGCGATCGCCTCGTCGCCCATCACAACTTCATCGGCTCGGAGATGTTCGACCTCTTCGGCCTGCCAGCCCACCTCTCCTAGTCGACTCGTACTCGACGCTCAGTCGTCGGCCGGCAGCACGTCGTCCAGACCGGCCAGCTCGACCAGCTCCCACACCTCGCTGCACACGTTCCTGAGCCGGATGGCGCACCCCAACCGGCGCGCCTCGAGCTGAAGGTGGGCCAGGCGGTCGACGATTCCCATGTCGGCGCGCTCGGATGTCGGCAGCGGCCACTCCGCCACCTTCGCGCCCTCACGGGTCAGTACGACGGTGGGGCGGGCGCGTGGTCGCGGCACGAGGGTTGGACGACTCGACCGCCTCCTTCTCATCTGCGAACATGTGTTCGATGAGCGAGGCCACGATCCTGCACGCCGACCTCGACTCCTTCTACGCCTCGGTCGAGCAGCGCGACAACCCCGCCCTGCGGGACCGACCGGTGATCGTCGGCGCCGGGGTCGTGCTGGCGGCCAGCTATGAAGCCAAGGCCTACGGCGTGCGCACCCCCATGGGCGGGGGCGAGGCGCGCCGTCTTTGTCCCGACGCGGTCGTCGTGAGCCCCCGGATGTCGGCGTACTCGGCGGCGAGCGAGGCCGTCTTCGCCATCTTCGAAGACACCACACCCGTCGTGGAGGGCCTGTCGATCGACGAGGCGTTCCTCGACGTCGGCGGCCTGCGCCGGGTGTCGGGTCCACCGGTCGACGTCGCCGACCGACTGCGCCGGCGCGTCCGTGAGGAGGTGGGGCTCCCGATCACGGTCGGTGTGGCCCGAACCAAGTTCCTGGCCAAGGTGGCGAGCGGCGTGGCCAAGCCGGACGGCCTCCTGGTCGTCCCGCCCGACGATGAATTGGGCTTCCTCCACCCGTTGCCGGTCCAGCGGCTGTGGGGCGTCGGGCCCAAGACGGCCGCCAAGCTGCACGCCCGGGGGATCAGCACGGTCGGGGAGGTCGCCCGTCTGGCCCAGCCGACGCTCGTCTCACTGCTCGGGCGGGCGTCGGGCCGTCACCTCCACGCGCTGGCGCACAACTACGACCCTCGCCCCGTCCAGGTGGGGCGCCGCCGGCGCTCGATCGGGTCCCAGCACGCCATGGGATGGCGGCCGAAGACGTACGACGACATCGACGCCAGCCTGGTGGCGATCGTCGACCGCGTGACGCGCCGCATGCGGGCGGCCGGTCGCGTCGGGCGAACCGTGACGCTGCGCATGCGGTTCAACGACTCGAGCCGCGCCACCCGCTCGCACACGATGCCGCGATCGACGGCGCAGACCGAGGCCATCCTCCGGGCAGCACGGTCGCTGCTGCGCAGTGTCCGTCCGCTGATCGACGCCCAGGGCCTCACGCTCGTCGGCCTGTCCGTCGCCAATCTCGACAATCACGACGCCGTCCAGCTCACGCTGCCGTTCGACAACCACACGGACGCCCTCGACGCCGCCCTCGACGACCTCCGTGACCGGTTCGGCTCGAAGGCGCTCACGCGGGCGACGTTGCTCGGAAGAGACAGCGGGCTCCAGGTGCCGATGCTGCCCGATTAGTTCCGGCCTCCATGCCAGTCTGAACACCATGAGCCTCCCTCGAATCGTGTCCCGCGACGAATGGCTGGCCGCCCGCCAGCAAGGTCGTGGCCAAGGAGAAGGAGCTGACGCGTGCCCGCGACGCCCTCGAACGTCGAGCGCCGCAATCTGCTCGACCTGACCGCGCTCGGCCGCCAGGAGGAGCGGGAGGAGCCCAAGGGCTTGAGCGAGTCGGTACGCAAGGCGCAGCCCGACTTCGCGACGTAGCGTTCGCCGACGAGGAGGCGCCCTCGCTCGGGTGACCCCATCGGGTACGCGTGGTGGCCCTGCACGGTTTCGATCGGGCTCGCCGAGTACGTCGAGAAGCGCTCCGCGGCCAAAACCGGCCATATGGCCGATTGTGGGTGCCCCCGCCGGCCCCGATACTGACGTCACTGGCACTGAGGGGTCAGCGCAG
This sequence comes from Actinomycetota bacterium, assembly GCA_902812475.1. Classification (GTDB taxonomy): domain Bacteria; phylum Actinomycetota; class Acidimicrobiia; order Acidimicrobiales; family AC-14; genus CADDZP01. Next base: position 4,856 of record CADDZP010000166.1, read on the forward strand.
CGGACAGGAGTCTCCTGTCCGCTGTTGCGCGTCTAACGGCCGCTCGGCGGCGCCGTGATGCGCACGCAGCACCGGCCCGGGACCGGATCGAGGACGGCGACCATGCCCGGGGCACCGACCTCGTCGAGCACCCCCTCGAGCAGGGCCAGGTTCATGCCGCAGACCAGGTCGCGCTGGTCTTCAGCCAGCGCGTGGAACGGGCAGTTGGTGAGCGTGATGTCGCCGTGCTCGCTGCGAGGGTCGTAGCCATTGGCGGCCAGAACATGGGTCACACGCCGGCGCGCCGATCGTTCGGAGCGCTCAGTAGCACGCGCCATGGCGCGGCCCTCGTCGGCGGCCGCCATCCGGACGGCGCCTTCGACATCGACTCCTTCGTCCCGGGCCCGGGCGATGGCGCAGGCCAGAACCCGGCCGGCCACGTCGTACTGCCGCGGCGGTATGGAGATGTCGAGCTCGGCGGTGGAGCGGGCGTAGACCTTCGCGGGCCGCCCCGCGCCGGGCCCGCCCTTGCCCGGCGGTCGCCGGTACTCGGCCGTGAGGAAGCCGTCGGCGACGAGGCGGTCGAGGTTGAACTTGGCCACGTGGTGAGCGACGCCGAGGGCAGCCGCGGTCTGGTCGCGTGTGACCGGCTCGGACCGGGTAGACACCCACTCGTAGAGCGCGCGACGCGTGGGATCGGCCAGCGAGGCCACCCGGTTGACGCTGTCTTCGTCCGTCCGTCTAACGTACACCGACGTATACGTTAGAGCAGGAGTCGAACCCCGTATGTCAAGCCTGGCAGCCAACGGGCACACCGAGAGCGAGCGCCGCGCCGAGCGCGCCCTGCGGGCCGTGCGGCCTTCCGCCATCGACCTCGCCGCCGCCGAGCGGGCGGTGACCGATCTGCTCGTCGCCCTCGGCCACGACCCGGCGGCCGAGCACCTCGCCGACACGCCACGGCGGGTCGCCGGCGCCTACGCCGAGTTGCTCACTCCCCAGGCCTTCGACCTCACGACGTTCCCCAACGAGGAGGGGTACGACGAGCTGGTGCTGGCCCGGGACATCCCGTTCCAGTCGCTGTGCGCCCACCATCTCCTCCCGTTCCACGGCACCGCCCACGTGGGTTACATCCCCGGTGACCGCATCCTCGGACTGTCGAAGCTGGCGCGCGTGGTGGAGCTGTTCGCCCGAGGTCTGCAGGTCCAGGAACGGCTCACCAAGCAGGTGGCCGGGTGGCTCGAGGACCATGTGCAACCGAAGGGCGTCGGGGTCGTGCTCGAGGCCGAGCACCTGTGCATGTCACTGCGAGGCGTGCGGGCTCAGGGGTCGACGACGGTCACATCCGCGGTCCACGGACTCCTGCGCGACGACGGGCGCTCGCGCCAGGAGTTCTTCGCCCTCACAGGCGTCAACCGGTGATGCACCTCCGCGAATCCACCCACTAGGGTCCTGGGGTCTCCGCTGGGGAGATCGGGCCAGGTGGGGCCGGAGGGTGCACGCGACTGAGTTCCGAATCCTGGGGCCGCTCGAGGTCGTGCGCGACGGCGCCCCGGTCACGCTCCCGGGAGCCAAGCAGCGTGCGCTGCTCACCATCCTGCTGATCCACGCCAACGAGGTCGTCCCCGTCGACCGTCTGATCGACGAGCTGTGGGGCGCTTCGCCACCGGACAGCGCCGCCAACGCGCTCCAGGTCTACGTCTCGGCCCTGCGCAAGTGCGTCGAGCCCGAGCGCGGCCCGCGCCAGGCGCCGTCGGTGCTGGTCACGCGCAAGCCCGGCTACATGCTGGTCACCGGACCCGACACGCTCGATCTCCTTCGTTTCGAAGAGCTGTGCGCGGCCGGCAACGCCGCCCTGGCCGCCGGTGACGCCGCTGGCGCCTCGGACGCCTTCGCCGAGGCCCTCGCCCTCTGGAAGGGTTCGGCCCTGGCCGAGTTCGCCTACGAGCCTTTCGCCGAGCGCGAGGCGGCCCGCCTGGACGAGCTGCGACTCACCGCCGTCGAGGGTCGCGTCGATGCCGAGCTGGCGCTGGGACACCACAGCCTGCTCGTGGGCGAGCTCGAGGCCCTCGTCGCCGCCTATCCGCTGCGCGAACGGCTGTGGAGCCGGCTGATGCTGGCCCTGTACCGCTCGGGCCGTCAGGCCGAGGCGCTGCGCGCCTACCAGGCCTTGCGCACCACCCTCGCCGACGAGCTCGGGATCGAGCCGTCAGGTGAGCTCTCGGCGCTGGAGGCGGCCATCCTTCGCCAGGACGGGTCACTGGCCGCCCCGGGCACGTCGGCCTTGCCGACGGCGCCGGTCCCGGCGGCGACGCCGACGGGCGTGGTCACGTTCCTGCTGACCGACATCGAAGGCTCCACGGCATTGTGGGAGGCGGACCCGCGAGCAATGGCGTCGGCCCTCGAGCGTCACGACGCGCTCACAGCCGACGCCATCGCTGCTGGAGGCGGCCTGCTGCTCAAGACAAAGGGCGAAGGCGACGCCACCTTTTCGGTGTTCCGACGGGCGTCCGACGCGGTCGGCGCGGCCATCGCCCTGCGCGCCGCCCTCGACGCCGAGCAATGGCCCGACGGCGCCCACCTGCGTGTGCGGATGGCCATCCACACCGGTGAGGCGTACGAACGGGACGGCGACTACTTCGGCCCGGCGGTCAACCGCGCCGCCCGCCTCCGGGCGCTTGCCGGGGGCAGCGACATTCTCTGTTCGCGCGCCACGGCGGAGCTCGTCGTCGACCAGCTTCCGGATGACGTGGCGCTGATCGGCCGCGGCACCCAGACCTTGCGCGACATCACCCGGCCCGAGGAGATCTTCGCCGTGGCGCGCGA
>CADDZP010000167.1 GCA_902812475.1 Actinomycetota bacterium
ATCAAGGGCCAGTACCCCCGCGGCCGCTACATGTCATTCACGACGTACACGCCGTACCTGTTCAGCGTCGACGGCCTGCACGACAGCGACATCGCCGCCGATCCGGGCAGCACCAATCCCTTCGTGGCCGGCGCCGACCGCTCCGCCACGCCGCGCAACTACACGGTGACCGTCGTGTTCGGCCGGAAGCCGGCGACGCCGGCGCCCAACACGCTGTACACGACGAGTGCCGACGGGTCGCGCACCGGCAGCAGCTTCGAAGTTGCCTACCGGGTGTACCGGCCGGACAAAGCCAAGGACGACGGGGCGGCGTGCCCCTCCCGTCGGTCACTCTGAAGCTGCCGGGCGGCCACAGCGTCGCGGTCCCCCAGTGCAACCTGCCCGCCGTGCCGCCCCATGGGCTCAACGACGCCGTCGCCGACGCCAACGGCCCCGACGACGGCCCGCCGTGGCCGGGGACGAACCCGCCCGTCTGGCACCGCTCCTACAACGGCTTGACGTCGGCCGCCACACTGACCGACAACGGTGGGAGCGCCACCCAGGTCTCCGATGCCATGAGCGCGCAGATCATGCAGCACGCGTCCAAGGGCGGGTTCCTCGACAACCCCGACAACGCCTACGTGTACACCATGCTCAGCAAGGGATACGGGTCCGTCGCCGTTTTCCGGGCGAAGCTGCCGGCCTTCGCCGACACATACCCGCACGCGCACACGATGCCGTCCGGCACGCAGCTGCGCTACTGGTCGATGTGCTCCTACGAGATCGCAACCGAGCGCTACTTCGGCTGCGTCACCGACGACGAAGTGACGCCGGACGCCAACGGCTACTTCACAATCGTCATGTCCGACCCGGCCGACCGTCCGGTGAACGCCACGACGAAGTGCAACGTCAACTGGTTGCCGTGGGGCCCGGCCACCGAGTCGCTGGCGATCATGCGCAACATGCTGCCGGACCCGACGTTCACGAACGCCATCCAGTTCGCGGGCTACGGCACCGAGGCACACGACATGGGCGCCTACTACCCGGGCGGCCAGTACACCACCAAGTCGGCCTTCGAGGCTCGGGGCTGCCACACGCGCTAAGACGGCGCCCCGTGACGACACGCTTCGAGAAGGACACGGCTGTCACTCGTATCGCCGACAACCGCTTCGCCGCCACCATCGACGAGGCGTGGTGGGTCTACCGAGGGCCGCACGGCGGGTATGTGGGCGCCATCGTCATGCGAGCGATGTGCGACGCCGTGGACGACCCGGTGCGGGCGCCGCGCTCTTTCAGCATCTACTTCCTGCAGCCACCCGAAGTGGGCGCAGTCGAGATCGAGACAACGATCGAGCGAGCGGGCCGCGCCATGACCTCGGTCTCCGCTCGCCTCGTCCAGGGCAGGAACACCGCCGCGCTCGCCATGGCCGCCTTCTCGGCGCCTCGGTCGGCGCCCGCGTACGCCGACCTGCGCATGCCCGAGGTGCCGCGGCCCGCCGACGTGGCGCCGGTGTCCATGGACGGCGCCCCGCCACACATCAGCTTCTACGACCTCCGCCACGTCATGGGTCCGGCGCCGTTCTCCGGCGGCCGCGAGGCGGTGACCGGAGGATGGATTCGCTTCTCCGAGCCGCAGGTCGTCGATGCTGCCGCGGTCGTGTCGTACGCCGACGCGTGGATGCCGGCGCTGTTCTCGCGCGTCCGCGACCGCATTGGAGTCCCGACTGTCGACCTGAGCGTCCATTTCCGGGTGCCCGTGCCCGACGGCGCGCTCTCGCCCGACGAGTTCGTGCTCGTCGTCTTCCGCAGCCCGGTCGCCCGCGACGGCTTCCTCGTCGAAGACGGCGAGATCTGGAGCGAGGGCGGTGAGCTCATCGCGCAGTCGCGCCAACTCGCCGCCATGCTCCCCGTCGGCTGAGCCGTCGCCGCTGTCCGTTTTGCCCGAAGACCTCTCCGATCCTCGTTCACGGCCCGGCAAACGGGCGCAAACGGATCACCGCCCGGACATCGGAGAGGTTGTGGCGGCGGCGCGTTTGCGACGTCGGGCGCTCCGGGCGGCATCAGCGGGACGGGGCTCGGCTCACCCCGACGGCGCCGCGGACGTAGAAGCGCCACGGGGAGTCGTCGCCCTTGCCGGCACTGAGGCCGATGCGCGTGCTGACGCCGGGGTCGTCGGGCGGTGGGGTGCCGTCGTCGACGAGGTAGACGCCGTCCGTGCCGTCGACGATGTCGGTGCCGTCGAAGGTGACATCGATGCCGAGGGCCTGGCACAGCCGCCCCGGCCCACCGCACAGGTCGCGTTCGCGGGTGATGCCGGGGCGGCTGGCATACATCTCGTCGAGCCCGGTGAGGGGCGTCGCCCCCCGGAGAAGCACGGCGCTGGCCCAGCCTTCCTCGCCGCACACGATGTTGGCGCACCAGTGCACGCCGTAGCTCCGGTACACGTACAGGTGGCCGGACGGTCCGAACATGGTGGCGTTGCGGGGCCGCATGCCGGTGTAGGCGTGGCTGCCCGGGTCCTCGCTGCCCGCATAGGCCTCGACTTCAACAAGCCGGGCCGACCGCTCCCCGTGAACGAGCACCTTGTTCAGCAGCAGTGGTGCCAGCTCGCGGCTGTCCCGACGGTAGAACCGGCGGGGAACGACACGCCGACGAGGCATCGGCGCACGTTATGGGCGGGGGCGCGTACCGATAGCCGAGACAGTCGACTACGGTCGCTCGCAACCGAGGGGGAGTATCCGTCTCGGCGATGCCGTCAGCACGGCCACTGCGACCCGGCGCCGCCGCCCCGCATGGGGGGAGAGACCTTCGGCTGATCGAACCATCGAGTCAGCCAGGAGGCATCCCATGACGATCTACGCACATCCCTCGTTCAACGGCACCTTCGCGACCGGTACGCGTGTCGCCGTCAAGACCCGGGCCGGGTGCTGGTCGTCGGGCTTCGAGATCGCCGAGGTCTCGCCCGACGGTTACCGGCTCCGCCGCATCGCCGACGGCACAGTGCTGCCGTTCGACTTCACAGACGACGAGTTGCGTCTCGACAGTCTCAGCGCCGGGGTGCAGTGTCCCGACTGTGGGCTGACGCTGGCCGACTGGCCGGACGCCCGCTACGCGTCGATCCTCATCCAGCGCCACCGCGAGCTCGGTCACTGCGACGCGTAGCCCGCCCGCCGAGGTGTCTGCCCGGTCATCATTCGTGTCCCAAGCGTTCTTCGTCGATGAACAGGCGCTCGCGGAAGCGGCGGAGCTGATCGGCGACGGCCTCGGGGCCGGCCGCGCCCGGTGACGTGCGGCGGGTGACGGGAACACCGGGCTCGAGCAGGGCGACGGCGTCGGTCCCCAGGTCCGGGTGGGCCTGCACGAGCTCGGCCAACGGGACGTGGCGTTCGAAGGCATCTTTCACGAGGCCGGCGACGACACCGTGGGCCTCGCGGAAGGGCACCCCCTTCTCGACGAGGAACTCGGCCAGGTCGATGGCGGCCGCCGACGGCGTGTCGGCCGCCTCGGCCATGCGCTCGAAGTCGAAGCGGGCCGTGGCCAGGAGCCCGGCCAGTGCGCTCAACGCCAGCTGGGCCTGGTCGACGGCGTCGAAGAGCGGCTCCTTGTCCTCCTGCAGGTCGCGGTTGTACGCCAGGGGCAGGCCCTTGAGCGTGGCCAGGAAGCCGGCCAGGTGGCCGATGAGCCTCCCGGCCTTGCCGCGGGCCAGTTCGGCGACGTCGGGATTCTTCTTCTGGGGAAGCATCGAGCTTCCCGTGGCGTAGGCGTCGTCGAGCTCGAGGAAGCCGAACTCGTCGCTCGACCACAGCACGATCTCCTCACCGATCCGGGAGAGGTGGACGCCGAGCAGGGCGATGTCGAAGAGCGCCTCGGCGACGAAGTCACGGTCGCTCACGGCGTCAAGCGAGTTCTCGAAGCGCGACGCGAACCCCAGGTCCTCGGCCACCTCCTCGGGGTCGAGCCGCAGGGACGACCCGGCCAAGGCCCCGGCGCCCAACGGCGACACGTCCATGCGCCGGCGGCTGTCGAGGATGCGGTCGACGTCGCGGCTGAGCGCCCAGGCATGGGCCAGCAGGTGGTGGGCGAGCAAGACGGGCTGGGCCCGCTGGAGGTGCGTGTAGCCGGGCAGGTAGGCGTCGGGCGCCGTGCGGGCCCGCTCGTAGAGAACCTCCTGGAGGGCGACGATGCCCCGGGCCACCTCGGTGAGCTGCCGCTTGGTGAACAGACGGACGGCCGTGGCCACCTGGTCGTTGCGGCTGCGCCCGGTGTGGAGCTTGCCGCCCGCCGGGCCGGCGATCTCGCTGACCCGGCGCTCGATCGCCGTATGGATGTCCTCGTCGCTCGGCAGGAACCGAAACGTGGCGTCGGCCAGTTCGTCCTCGACCCGGTTGAGGGCGGCGAGCAGGATGCTGGTCTCCTGCTCGGTGAGCACCCCCGCCCGGTGCAGTCCCCGCACGTGCGCCCGCGACCCGGCGATGTCGTCCACGGCCAGGCGCCGGTCGAAGTCGAGACTGACGGTGAACGCCATGAGGGCGTCGGCCGGCTGCTCCCCCAGCCGTCGCTCCCACAAGGTCATCGAGCCGCCCCCTTCGAGGGCGGCCATGACCCGAGGGCTCTGCTCACTGGTTCGCTCGCTGGCGCTCGCTCACGTACACGTCGTCCTTGACGGCCTGGCGGGCGGCCCACGTCTCCACGCCCTGGCCCCACAGGCGGACGAAGCCCTCGGCGTCCTGGTGGCGGAAGCGGTCGGCGGCCTCGTACGTCGCCAAGTTGTAGTCGTACAGCCCGACCTCGCTCCGGCGGCCGGCCACGAAACAGCGACCCGGCACCTCGCACTTGAGGCGGACCTCGCCCGTGACGAAGCGCTGGGTCTCCGCCATGAAGGCGTCGAGCGCCTGCTTCAGCGGCGAGAACCACAGACCGTCGTAGATGAGATCGGCGTAGCGCGGCTCGAGCCTGGCCTTCTCGTGGGCCACGTCACGCTCGAGGGTGAGGTCCTCGAGATCGGCGTGGGCCATCAGCAGCGCCAGCGCGCCCGGCACCTCGTACACCTCACGGCTCTTGATGCCGACGCGTCGGTTCTCCACCATGTCCACCCGGCCCCAGCCGAAGGAGCCAACCACGCTGGTGACGTGCTTGACCAGCGCCGCCAGACCCAGACGCTGGCCGTTGATGGCGACGGGGATCCCCTGCTCGAAGCGGATCACCATCTCGACGGCCTCGGTCGCCGTCGGCGTGGTGAGCTCGAAGACGTCTTCGGGCGGCTGCTGCCACGGATCCTCCAGGATGCCGCACTCGATCGTGCGGCCCCACAGGTTCTGGTCGATGGAGTACGGGCTCGCCTTGGTCACCGGGACGGGAATGCCGAAGCGCTCGGCGTACTCGATGGACTGCTCACGGGTCAGTCCCCAGCCCCGCACGGGAGCGATGATCTCCAGATCGGGAGCGAGCGCCCGCACCGACACCTCGAAGCGGACCTGGTCGTTGCCCTTACCCGTGCAGCCGTGGGCCACGGCATCCGCCCCGTGCTCACGCGCCGCTGCCACCAGATGCTTGGCGATCACGGGGCGGGACAGGGCGGACACGAGCGGGTACTTGCCCTCGTACTTGGCGTTGGCCCTGAGGGCGGGGGCCACGTACTGCTCGGCGTACTCGTTCTGGCAGTCGTCGACGATGGCCTCGACCGCGCCGGCGGCGAGCGCGCGCTTGCGGATCTGGTCCCAGTCGCCGCCCTGGCCGACGTCGGCGGCCAGGGCGATGACGTCGAGTCCGAGCTCCTCTCCCAGCCATCGGACGGCGACGGACGTGTCCAGTCCCCCGCTGTAGGCCAACACAACCCGTTTCGCCATTAGTGCACCCCCAAAGAAGTCACCCACACGCTTCGCTGGCCAGCAACGCCCCTGGCTGCGTTGCTCCTCCTCGAAAGCCGAGTCGAGGATTCCTTCGTCGTCGCGCCTTGCCAGGAACGCTTCTTGCTCGCCGATCCGCACACGTGACTCCTCTGGAGGAGCACTACAGACCTGCCAGATCGCTCAGGGCGCGGGCCACCTTGGCCCCGCCGACTCGTTCGGACGCCACCACCAGCAGCGTGTCGTCGCCTGCAACGGTGCCGACGACGTCGGGCAGACCGGCCCGGTCGATGGCCGACCCCACCACGTGCGCCGACCCCGGGGGCGTGCGCAGCACGACGAGGTTGGCCGAGTGGGCCACCTCGACGACCCACTCGCCGAACACCCGCTTGAGCTGCTCTTCGGGCGCCGGCCGCTCCTCGTACTGCGGAACGGCGTACACCGTCTCGCCCCCGGGCATGCGCACCTTGACCGCTCCCAGGTCCTCGAGGTCGCGCGACACCGTCGCCTGCGTCGCGATGACTCCTTCGCCCGCCAGCAGGTCGACGACCTGGGCCTGGCTGGTGACGGCGTGGTCCTCGAGGAGACGGGCGATGCGGTGCTGGCGCTGCGGCTTGGCCAACCTCACTGCTGCTCCTCTCCTGAGAGGAGCCACGACAGGAGCCCCCGCTGGGCGTGCAAGCGGTTCTCGGCCTGCTGCCAGACGAGGCTCTGAGCGCTCTCGAGCACCGACGTCGACACCTCCTCGCCCCGGTGGGCGGGGAGGCAGTGCAGGAACACAGCGTCGGGTGCGGCCGCTCCCATCAGGCGGTCGTCGACGGTGAAGCCGGCGAAGACGCCACGGCGAGCGTCTGCCTCCTGCTCCTGTCCCATCGACGCCCACACGTCGGTGTAGACGACATCGGCGCCGCTGACAGCCGCCAGTGGGTGCTCGGTGACGAGCACCTCGCCCCACTCCTGGGCTCGCTCGACCGACGACGGGCGCGGGGCGTACCCGGGCGGCGTGGCCACACGAACGTCCATCTGTTGCATGGCCGCGCCCACCATCAAGGAGGCGCAGACGTTGTTGCCGTCTCCGACGTAGGCGATGCTGCGCCCCTTCAGGTCGCCGAACCGCTGGCGCAGGGTGAGCAGGTCGGCCAGCGTCTGGCACGGGTGGGCGTCGTCGGAGAGCATGTTCACGACCGGAACGGTCGCGACCGACGCCATGCGTTCAAGCTTGGTGTGCTCGAACACCCTCGCTGCGATCACACCGTGGTACCGGGAGAGCACCCGGGCGATGTCCTCCGCCGTTTCCCGTGTGTCGATGCCGACCTCGTCGCCGACGACGGATACGGGGTGCCCGCCGAGCTGTACGACGGCCATCTCCATCGAGTTCCGGGTCCGCAGGGAGGGCTTCTCGAACAACAGGGCGGCACCCTGACCGGCCAGGACCCGTCGGGGCGCGGTGTTCTCGGCTTCGGCAAGGACCTGGTCGAGCTCGTCGGCGTGCAGGTCGGCGACGTCGAGGAAGTGCCGGGTCACGCGAGGACCTCACGCAGTATGGAGACGGCCTCGTCGATCTCGCCGTCGCTCACGAGCAGCGACGGCGCGAACCGCAACGCCGTGGGGGTGACCGGGTTGACCACGAGGCCGGCGGCCAAGGCGTCCGCTGCAGCCTGCTTGGCGTCCACCTCATGGAGGCGGGCAGCGAGCAGCAGGCCGAGTCCCCGGACGTCGGCCACGGCGGGGATGGCCCCCAGCCCCTCGCGCAGGTGGGCGCCCGCAGCCTGCGCGCGCGCCGGCACGTCCTCGTCCTCCATGAC
>CADDZP010000168.1 GCA_902812475.1 Actinomycetota bacterium
ACGCGATCTCCCGGCCGGCGAGGTGCAGCCGGAGGGCAGCGAGCTCGGCGGCGACCTCGCCGTGGCGGCGCGCCGCCTCGGCCTGGCGTTCCAGCGGCCGCAGCTGACGGCGGACCTCGCGCAGGAGATCCTGCAGCCGCAGCAGGTTCGACTCGGTGGCGGCCAGGCGGCGCTCCGCTTTCTCCTTGCGCCGCCGGTACTTGAGCACGCCGGCTGCCTCCTCGATGACCGTGCGGCGCTCCTCGGCGCGCGCCTGGAGCACCGAGTCGAGCTGGCCCTGGGAGACGATCACGTGCTGGGTGCGCCCGACGCCACTGTCGGAGAGCAGCTCCTGCACGTCGAGCAGCCGGCACGGGACCCCGTTGATGGCGTACTCGCTCTCGCCGGACTCCCGGAACAGCGTGCGTGTGATCGTAACTTCGGTGAAGGCGATCGGCAGCAGGCCGGCCGAGTTGTCGATGGTGAGCGAGACCTCGGCCCGGCCCAGCGCGGCGCGGTTGCCGCTGCCCGCGAAGATCACGTCGTCCATCTTGGAGCCACGAAGGGACCGGGCGCCCTGGGCCCCGAGCACCCACGCCACAGCGTCGACCAGGTTGGACTTGCCGCTCCCGTTGGGGCCGACGACGACGGTGACACCCGGCTCGAACTCGAGCGTGGTGTGGTCGGCGAAGGACTTGAACCCCTTGAGAGTCAGCGACTTGAGGAACATCCGCGACCGACGTTAGAGGCGCACGACATGGTGGATGTGGACCCCTGGCCGCCCATTCACGCCGCAGCAGGCGGCCTCGCTGGATGGCTGCCCGCGAGCGCAGCGAGCACCCGGGGGCCTCGAGGGACGGTTCCCCCTCCCCCCCTCGAAATCAGACTTGGCATTGCGGGCACAGGAAGCTGCTGCGCCCATTGGCCTTCACCCGCACGATCGTGCTGCGGCAGCGACGGCAGGCCTCGCCCTCGCGGTCGTACACCTTGTGGAGGGACTGGAACTCCCCGACCTCGCCGAACAGATCCCGGTACTGCTCGTCGGCCAGTGACGAGCCGCGGTGCTTGATGGCGTCCTGCAGCGTCTCGACCATGGCCCGGTAGAGCCGGCGCACCTCTTGGGTCGAGAGCGAGTCGGAGGAGCGGTCATAGCGCAGGCCGGCGGCGAACAGGATCTCGTCGCTGTAGATGTTGCCGATCCCGGCCACGAACTTCTGGTCCATGAGCAGGCCCTTCAGCTTGGCCTTGCGGTCGTGGAGCATCTCGGCGAACTGCGTCCAGGACATCGTCTGGTCGATGGGGTCGAAGCCCAGATGGGCCAGCTCTGGCACCTCGTCGGGCAGGTCCTCAGGCGTGGTCACGAACAGTTCGCCGAAAGTGCGGGGATCGACGAAGCGAAGGCGCCCGGCCTGGGTGAAGGTGATCACCACGTGAGTGTGCTTGTCGGCCTTCTCCTTGGCGCTGCCCTTGGACCGCAGGAGCTGGCCGCTCATCCCGAGGTGGACGACGAGGATGTCGCCGCCCTCCAGCTTCACCAGGAGGTACTTCCCGCGGCGGTCGATGCCGGTGATCTTCCGACCCTCGAGCTTGGTGGCGAAGTGGCGCTTGTTGGGATGGCGACGGATGGAGCGCATCCCGCTCACGTCCACCTGCTTGATGCGCTTGCCCACGACCTCCTTTTCCAGGTCGCGCTTGAGGGTCTCGACCTCGGGGAGCTCAGGCACCGGCGCCCACGCCCGCCTCATCGGGCAGTTCGGCGTCGCCGCAGTCGCCAGTGGTGGTGAGCGACCGCCAGGCCTGGGCCGCCGCCGCCTGCTCGGCCTGCTTCTTCGACCGGCCCTCGCCTGTACCGCACTCCTCGTCGTCGATGTACACGGTGGCGAAGAAGCGCTTGGCGTGGTCAGGCCCGTCCTCTCGCACCTCGTACCGGGGCAGGGTGTCCAGGCGCTGGGCGGCCAGCTCCTGGAGCCGGGTCTTGTAGTCCTGGCCACCCGGGCCGGTGGCGGCTTCGGCGATGCGGTCGCCGAGCAGCCTGAGCACCAGGTCCTGTGCCGCGTGCCAGCCGCCGTCGAGATAGACGGCGCCGATCACGGCCTCCATGGCGTCCGACAGGATCGAGGGCTTTTCCCGGCCCCCCGACGCGTCCTCGCCCTTGCCCAGCGAGAGCGCAGGGCCGATGTCGAGCTCGGCGGCCAGGTCGGCGAGGACGCCGGCATTGACGACCGACGCCCGCACCTTCGCCAGCTCGCCCTCGGCCAGGTTCGGGAAGGTCTGGAACAGGTAGTCGGTCACGACGAGGCTCAGCACGGCGTCGCCCAGGAACTCGAGGCGCTCGTTCGACTCGCTGCCGGGTGTCTCCGCGCACCACGACCGATGCGCCAGTGCCAGCGCCAGCAGCGCGGCGTCGGTGAACGGACGCCCCAGGCGGCGCCCCAGGACCTCGTGGGGGGACTGCTCGCTCAGGACGCTTGGGCGAGGCGGGTGACCACGTAGTCGACGGCGTCGCCGACCGTCTTCAGGTCCTCGAGGTCCTCGTCGTTGATACGAAATCCGACGGTTCGTTCCCCCAGCTCCTCCTCCAGAGCCTCGACGAGTTCGATGAGGGCGAGGGAGTCGGCGTCGAGGTCCTCGGTGAACGAGGAGCCTTCGGTGATCGTCTCGGGCCCAACCTCGAGGATGTCAGCCAGGCGATCGCGGATGAGTTCGAAGACCTGGTGCCGATCGAGCGGGCCCCGCTCCACGTGGGTCTCAGCGGGCACGTCTGCTCCTGTGTGTTTGCAACGGCAACGGGAACCCGAGTTTACCGGGGGCGTCGCTTGTTCGCTTGTGAAAGCCCTAGCCGCCGCTCAGCGAGTCCCGAAGGCGGCCGACGAGGCCGCCGTCGACCATCTCGGCCGCCACGCGCACCGCGTTCACGATCGCACGAGCGGACGAAGACCCATGGCTGATGATGCAGACGCCCTCCACGCCGAGGAGCATGGCGCCACCGGTCGCATCGGGGTCGAGCTCGCCGGCCACGGGGGCGAGGGCGTCGAGGAGGACGGCGCTGGCCGACTTGGCCTCCTCCGAAGAGTTGAAGGCGGTGAAGACAGCGTTGACCAGGAACTTCAGCGCTCCCTCGAGGGTCTTGAGGGCGACGTTGCCCGTGAACCCGTCGGTGACGACGACGTCGGCGACGTCGCTCATCAGGTCGCGACCCTCGACGTTTCCGATGAAGCGCAGCCCGGAGTCCTCGAGCAGGGCGCGGGCCCCCTTCACCAGGGTCGTCCCCTTCGTCTCCTCCTCGCCGATCGACAGAAGGGCCACCTTTGGGCGCTTGATGCCGTAGCGGGCCGAAGCGAAGGCGGCGCCCATCTGGGCGAACTGGAGCAGGTAGGTGGCGGTGGCCTCGGCGTTGGCCCCGGCGTCGATGAGCACCGTCGGCGTCTGACCGGGCACGGGGATGGGCGTGGCGATGCCCGGCCGTTGGACGCCCTTGATGCGGCCCATCCTGAGGAGGGCGGCGCCCATGGTTGCGCCCGTGTTGCCGGCGCTGACCATCGCCGAGGCCCTGCCGTCGCGCACCGCTTCCGCCGCCCGGACGAGCGACGAGTCCTTCTTGCGGCGCACGCCTTGGGCCGGGTCGTCCTGCATACCGATCACCTCAGAGGCAGGGACGATGTCGAGGCCGCCGGCGTTGCCGATCGCCTCGGGCTGGCCGACCAGGACGACCGGCAGACCCAGCTCCTCGACCGCTTGCCTGGCGCCGGCCACGATCTCGGCCGGGGCGTGGTCGCCGCCCATGGCGTCGACCGCGATCGGCAGCATCGTCAGCGCTCCGTTCTGGCGGTCGTGGACATGCCTATACGCCGTCCAGCACCGCCAGAACGGTCAGGACCTAGACCTCGACGGCCTGGCGGCCGCCGTACCAGCCGCAGTTGGGGCAGACCACGTGGGGCAGCTTGGCCTGGCGGCAGTGGGGGCAGACGCTGCGGGGCGGCTCGTGGAGCTGCCAGGCGCCGGCCCGGCGGCTGCGGCTCTTGGCCTTGGACTTCTTCTTCTTGGGGACGGCCACGGTGTTTCCTAACTAACTGAGATGGAGGTCGTCGAGGGCGGCCCAGCGGGCGTCGCGCCCGGCGGGCGGGCAGGCACACGGACCCTCGTTCAGATCGGCCCCGCAGGTGGGACAGATCCCTTGGCACCCGGCCTCGCAGAGCGGCGCCAAGGGTAGCGCCAGCAACAGCGCCTCACGAATGAGCGGCGCCAGGTCGAGCTCCTCGCGACCGAGCGGATAGGTCTCCCCTTCCTTGGGGCGGGCCTCGAACAGCTCGCGGAACTCGACGTCGACCTCGCCGTCGACGGCGCGCAGGCAGCGGCGGCACTCGGCGTGCCAGGGAGCGGAGATTCGGCCGTCGGCGACCACACCCTCGGGGATGGCCTCGAGGCCGACGGTGACGTCGACGTCGTCGGCGTCGGCCACGGCCGTGCCCGCCGACATCAGGCGCCCGATCGGCCCGCGCACCTCCAACTGGCGTCGGTGACCGGGACGGCGAACAAGGTCGGCGACGCTGACGACAAAGGGCGATCGCGTGTCAGATCTCATCCTGGTCGAAGAAGGCCTCGTGCTGGCCGGAGTCCTCTGCCCCCGCCAGCGGCGCCTGCTCGGGCGCCGGGAGCGGGGTCACACGCAGCTTCTCCCTACCCGCTTGCACGGTCTTCATCGTGCGCTCGAGGACGATCTCGAAAGCGGCCAGCTTCTGGTCGCAGTAGTCCTCGGCCTCGTGCTTGAGGCGGTTGGCCTCGTCGCGGGCGTCCTGCACGGTGTTGCGGGCGACCAGCTTGGCCTCGCGCACGATCTCCGTGCGCTGCACCATCCGCTCGGCTCTGGCCCGCGCCGCAGCCAGGATGTCGTCGGCCTCGGCCTGGACCTTGCCGAGGAACTCCTCGCGCTCACGCAGCAGCCACCGGGCCTGACGGAGCTCGTCGGGCAGGCGGCTGATGGCCTCCTCCAGCAGCTCGAGGACCTCGTCGCGGCTGATCATCACCGACGACGAAAGCGGCATCGACTTGGCGCCCGAGATGATGTCGTTGACCCGGCGCAACAGCGTCTCGGCGTCGGGGTGGTCGCCGCCCATGCCGTCGGGCAGGCTGCTCCGCGGCTGCGGGATCTCCGTGTCGGTCATCGTGCGCCGCCTTCGGCGGCTGCCCCGACCGGGCGGTCTGCAACATTGGTTCGCTGCACTCCTGCGCTTCGTTCCGTCGTTTCGCTCACTTCTTGAACCTCTCTTGCAGCCGTTCTGCGACTTGGGGCGGCACCATCTTGCTCACGTCACCGCCGAAACGCGCGACTTCTCGTACCAGGCTCGATGAGAGGAACGACCACCGGGAGCTCGTGGGCATGAACAGCGTGTCGATCTTTGAGAGCTGGTAGTTCATCTGCGCCATCTGCAGCTCGTAGTCGAAGTCGGACACGGCCCGCAGGCCCTTCACGATGGCGCTCACGCCGTGCTCGGCTGCGAACTCCACGAGCAGGCCCTTGAAGAAGTCGACCCTGACATTGTCGAGGTGCTTGGTCACCTCGAGGAGCAGGTCCTGACGCTCGTCGAGCGTGAACAGCGGCTCGGCCTTCTGCGGGTTGCGGATGACGGCGACGATCAACTCGTCGAAGTGGGAGGCGGTCCGCTCGATGATGTCGAGGTGGCCGTTGGTGACCGGGTCGAATGACCCTGGGATGAGCGCGATCGCCACCCTTGTGCCTTTCAGTCGCTGGCAACCAGGTGCACCACGGTACCGCCGTAGCGCTTCTGTCTCATGATCGACCACGGGGCCGGGACGTCCAGAATTCGGTCGGATTCGGCGACGACGACCTTGGCCCGCAGGCGCGAGAACACGGCGTCCCAGCCGTTGAAGGAATAGGGCGGGTCGACGAGTGCGAGGTCAAAGGCAGCGTCGCCGTCGAGCCACCGCACTGCGTCGGCCCGCACCACCTCTCCCCGGTCCAGGCCCGTCGACGCCAGGTTGGCCCGCACGACGGCCACTGCTTCGGGGTCGCTGTCGACGAACGTCGCCGACGTGGCGCCCCGCGAGAGGGCCTCGATGCCCAGGGCGCCGCTCCCGCAGAACAGGTCGAGGACGGCAGCGTCCCGGACGGCGTCGATGCTCTCGAGCGAGGAAAAGATGGCCTCCCGCACCCGGTCGCTCGTCGGCCTGGTGTCCCGACCGCTCGGCGCCTGCAGCCGCCGACCCTTGGCCTTCCCGGCCACGACTCTCACGAAGTGATGCTGGCACCTGCGCCGATTCGGGTGGTGTCCTGCTTTTCCCAGCGCCCGCCGGCCGCCACAATCGCCGCGTGCCCGCCGTTCTGACGCGCCTGCGCACCGAGCTTCGCTCGCGGTGGTGTGCGTGGTTGGCAATTGCTCTGCTCATCGGCCTCGCCGGAGGTGTCGTGCTCACCACGGCGGCCGGCGCCCGCCGCACCGACACCGCGTACGCCCGGTACCTCCGTCAGTCGCGCGCCTCCGACGTCCTCGTCTCGCCGACCAACCGCGGCTATCCCGACTACTACGACGCGCTGGCCAAACTGCCCGAGGTCGAGGACGTGGGAGTCGGCGTTGGCGTCGAGGCGTTCAACACCGCTGCGAAGGCGGCGGCCGGTACGCCGGGGTCCTCGTCGCTCGGGGCAGGGTTCCAGATTCTGACCGCGGCCGATACGCACGTCGGCTTCCGCCTCAACAAGCCCAAGGTGATCGCGGGGCGCATGTATCGACCCGACCGGGCCGACGAGATCATGGCGGACAGGAATCTGGCCGACGCCTTCCACCTCCACCCCGGGAGCGTCCTACATGTCGTCGTGGCGCCGACGACTGAGTCGGGCGTTGACGTCTCGAAGGGACGGCCGGTGACGTTCAAGGTCGTCGGCGTGATCGCGACGCGCGACAACGTCGTGCCTGCGAACGCCCTGGCGACGGCGCCGACCGCCGTGGCCACGCCGGCGTTCCTGCAGCAGTTCGGGCCCTACGGGGACGGCTACGCGACGTACTCCGCGTTCGACGGCGCCTACATCCGTCTGAAGCCGGGGGTGTCGAGATCGGCCTTCAGACGAGAGGCGCAGCAACTGGCCGTCCAGTACCCGATGACGGGCGCACCTGACGGGCCGGTCTTCGTCGCCGACGAGCACGCGCAGGCCGCCGTTGTCGAGCATGCCATCCGCCCCCAGGCGACAGCGCTTGCTCTGTTCTCTCTCCTCGCCGCCATCAGTGCCCTGTTCGTGGTCGGCCAGATCCTCTCTCGGCAGCTCTTCCTGGCCGCGGGCGAGAACCAGACCTTGCAAGCACTCGGCATGGGCCGGGCCCAGCTGTTCGCACTCGGCCTCGCCGAAGCGACGGTCGTAGCCGCGTTGGGGACCGTGGTCGCGGCGATCGTCGCCGCGCTGACGTCTCCGTTCACGCCCATCGGTCCAGCTCGGATCGCCGAGCCCCACCCGGGGCTAGCGGTCAACTGGACGATCGTCGGCCTCGGCATGGCAGGCATCGTCGTGCTCCTGGCGGCGCGCGCGGCCTGGCCGGCGTGGCGCTACGCCGGCCTGTACGGCGGCGTCGAGGCCTCCGGTGCCGAGCGGCCGTCCCGACTTGTCGAGGAG
>CADDZP010000169.1 GCA_902812475.1 Actinomycetota bacterium
ACGTGAGCGTGCGCTGGACCCCGGCGCTGATCGACGCAGTCGAGGTCAACACCTTGGCGTCGCGAATGCCCGGCCCGGTTTGTGCGCTGGACCGGGGCGAGTCCCGCGCCGTCGTGCTCAACATCGTCGACACCGTGGTGAACGCCGTCGTGGGACAGGCCGCCAAGCGGGTCGACCTCCCCGCCGCCCCACCGCACGTTCGCACCGCGGGAGACGTCTCGGCCTCGGTGCTGGCCAAGCTGGACGGCTCGCCGTTTGCAGCCCCGGTCGCCGCGGCCACGTCGCTGGCCCGGCGGGTCACCGCGTGGTCGAAGCCCATTTCCGGCATCGCCAAGACGAAGCTGGTGGTGACGCTCGACGAACCCGACGACAACAACGCCTGGTTCCTGTCGGTGCTCGGCCCGGGTGCGGAGGGTCGCCTGCTGCCGGTCGAACAGGCGCTGGCCGACCGCAAGGACACCACGGCCGTCGCGACCGAGCTCGAACGTCTCGAGCGCATGATGCCGGAACTGCTGCGCGCCGGCGGCCGCCGTCGGGGCGAGGTCTACCTCTCCCAAAACGAGGCCTGGGAATTCATGACGACCAGGGGCGCCATCCTCCAGAACGCCGGCTTCGAGGTGCGGGTCCCCGCCCTGTCGCGCCGCAAGCCGACACCGGCCCTTCGTCTGTTCGCATCCCCGGCAGGGGACACCATCGTCGGCGCCGCCCAGCTCAGCAACGTCAGCTGGTCGGTGGTGTTCGACGACGTCGAGCTCACCGCGTCCCAGGTCGCCAAGCTCGCCGCCGACGCCAAGCCCCTCGTCCAGTCACGTGGCAAGTGGGTCGAGCTCGACAAGGCCGACTTGGCGGAGGCGGCCGCCGCTCTGGCCGATCGGGAGCAGAAACGCCAGCTGACCGGCGCCGAGATCCTGCGCCAGGCCGTCGGCCTGGAGCGCTCGCCGCTCGCAGGGGGCGTGCAGGTCGACGGCACGAGCTGGGCCACCGACATCCTCAACAAGGCCCAGGATCTCGCCCTCGAGCCGGTCACGACGCCGGACGGCTTCAAGGGTGAGCTGCGCAGCTACCAGGCCGAGGCCCTGGCGTGGCTCGGGTTCCTCGACACCGTTGGCCTCGGCGGCTGCCTGGCCCTCGACATGGGCCTGGGCAAGACCCCGACGGTGCTGGCCCACGTGGCGGAGACCTCGGGCGACGGGCCGACTCTCGTGATCGCCCCGCCCGCCGTCGTCGGCAACTGGGCGGCCGAGGCGGCCCGCTTCACACCGGGCCTGTCGGTCAAGGTCCACCACGGTGCCTCGCGGGCATCGGTCGAGCAGCTCGAGACGGAATTGGCGGGTGCCGACGTCGTCATCACCACGTACGCCACCGCCGTGCGCGACGTCGAGGGGCTGTCGGAGATGAAGTGGGATCGGATCGTCATCGACGAGGCCCAAGCCATCAAGAACCCTGCCAGTGAGACGGCCCAACAGCTCCGTCGTCTCGAGGCACGCAACAAGGTCGCCCTCACAGGCACGCCGATCGAGAACGGGCTCGGCGACCTGTGGTCGATCCTCGACTTCACCAACCCGGGCATCGTCGGCTCGCGGCCGGCGTTCATCGCTCAGCTTTCGGGCGACGGGGAGGCGGCGCTGCGGGCGCTCAACGGCGTGCTCGTGTTCCGGCGAACCAAGGCCGAGCCCTTCGTCGCCCGGGAGCTGCCCGACCACATCGACGAGCTCGACCACTGCACGATGACCCCCGAGCAGATCGGTCTCTACCAGGCCGTGCTCGACGAGCTCGTGGCCGGCGCCGACACGAAGAGTGTCCAGGCCAAGAAGGGCGCGGTGCTGGCCGCCATCACCAAGCTGAAGCAGATCTGCAACCACCCGTCCGCGTACGTCAACGACGACCTCCCTCTGGAGGGCCGGTCGGGCAAGCTCGCCCGCCTCGAGGAGATCGTTCAGGCGGTGTTCGCGGCCGGCGAACGCATCCTCGTGTTCACCCACTTCGCCGAGTGGGGCAAGCGCATGGCCGACCACCTCACCGAGGTCACCGGCACCCAGGTCGACTGCTACCACGGCGGTCTGGCCCGAGGCGCTCGTGACCGCATGGTCAAGGACTTCCAGGGGGGCTCGGGACCGGGCGCCCTCGTCCTCTCGCTGAAGGCGGGCGGCACCGGCCTCAATCTGACAGCCGCCAGCCACGTCGTCCTCTACGACCGCTGGTGGAACCCCGCCGTCGAGGACCAGGCGCGCGACCGCGCGTGGCGCATCGGCCAGGAGCGCACCGTCGTCTCCCACCGCCTGGTGTGCCCCGGCACCGTCGACGAGAGGGTCGAGGAAGTCGTCGCCGGCAAACGCCACATCGCCGACCTGGTGCTGCCCAAGTCCAGCTCGCTCGCCGACCTCGACGCCGACCAGCTGCGCGTGGCGCTGGGCCTGCGCCCCGACGCCCTGTTGACGGAGGATTCGTGAGCGAAGAGCAGCAACAATCGGCGCACGCCCAGGGCCTGCAGTCCGGCCACCGCCGGCGCCGCGGCCGGCGCAAGAGCGGCACCCGGGGCGCAGACCTGTGGCGCCCCGTCGCTCCCCTCGAGGATCCCAAGCCGATCATCCCGGCCACCGACCCTGCCGCCGTCGTCCGCTCGCTCGGCACCCCGCCTCTGCAAGGCCACGGCGCGCTCGTCGACTACTACTTGGCGACAGTCGTCGAACGGGCCGCCGGCGTCGCCGTCGCCCTGGCCGCAACAGCCGGCCTCCTCGGCGAGGTCGAGCCCGAAGACGAGCCGGGCTAAGTCGGGGTAGACCGTCCGTCGATGCGGGCGGCTCAGCGGACGGATCGGATTCAGCCGGCCCAGTGGGTCACGCTTGCGGTGACGATCGTGTCGGCGTTCATCGTCGTCCTCGACAACACGATCCTCAACGTGGCGATCCCGACGATCATGCGTGACCTGCACACGCGCCTGCCGAGCCTCCAATGGGTGGTCACCGGGTACGCGCTCACGTTCGCCGCCCTGCTGATCATCGGCGGGCGCCTCGGCGACATCTACGGCCACCGAACGACGTTCATCATCGGCGCCGCCCTGTTCGGCGCCGGGTCACTGTTGGCCTCGGTGTCGACGTCGGTCGGCGAGCTCATCCTCGGCGAGGCGATCATCGAGGGCATCGGCGCCTCACTGATGCTCCCCGCCACGCTGGCCATCATGTCGGCCACCTTCACCGGACGGATACGGGCAACGGCGTTCGCGGCGTGGGGTGCGACGGCCGGCGTCGGCGCGGCCGTGGGTCCCGTCGTCGGCGGCTGGCTCACGACGAACTACTCGTGGCGGTGGTCGTTCCGGATCAACGTGATCGTGGCCCCGTTGGCGATCGTCGCCGCCGCCCTGTTCATGAAGCGGGTGGTGCGGCCGGCGCGGCGTCCGCGCATGGACTTCGCCGGTGCCGTGCTGATCGCCGCCGGCATGTTCCTCATCGTGTTCGGGCTGAGCGAGGGCGGCACCTACGGGTGGTGGCATCCGATCGTGGACTTCACCGCCATCGGGACGAGGGTGTGGCCGGCGTCGCTCGCCGTGTCGATTATCCCCGTCGTCACCACCGTCGGCATCCTGCTCGTCGTCGGCTTCGTCGTTCTCGAGCTGCGAAAACAGCGACTGGGCCGCGACCCGCTCTTCGAGCTGGTCCACCTGCACGTGCGGACGTTCCGCTACGGCCTGCTGACGGTGCTCGTGTTGGCGATGGGTCAGCTGGGGATCAGCTTCGTCCTGCCCCTGTTCTTGCAGGACGCCAAGCACCTCAGCGCCGAACGCAACGGCCTCTGGATGCTGCCGACGGGCATCGCCGTCATCATCGGTGCGCAGATCGGAGGCGTCCTCAGCCGCCGCATCGGCACGACGATGGTTGTACGCGTGGGCCTGCTCCTCTACGCCATCGGCATTCTGTTCATCCTTCGCTCCGTGAACCTGAACATCACCCTCTGGCGGCTCCTGCCGGGGCTGGCGCTGTACGGCGGGGGCATCGGCTTCGCCGGGGCGCAGCTCACCAACGTGATCCTGTCCGAGATCCCCGACGAGCACGCCGGGTCGGCGAGCGGCGCCAACACGACCGTGCGCCAAGTCGGCAGTGCCCTCGGCGTGTCGGTCATCGGTGCCCTGCTCACGGCCCGCACGATCGCAGCAGCGACGAGCGGCTTGGCGAGCACGTCGTTGCCGGCGGCAGTGAAAGCACAGGCGGCGGCCGGCGTACGGGCGTTCGGCAGCGGGTACTCGCCGCCCGCCGCCGTCGGCCGGGCCAACGCGGCCGTCGTGCGTCACGCCATCTCGGGGGGTGTCGTCAGCGGTACGCGGTGGGCCCTGATCTTCGCCGCCGTCGTCATCGCCCTCGGCGCCTTGATGTCGCTCCTGATCCCCAACGAGCGGGTCGACCGGGAGTCTCCGCTGGAGACGCTGCCTCGAGACATCGACCCCCTCGCCGTCGACGCGGCCATCGCCGGAGGCGAGGTGTGATGACTACAGCGCGCGTCGTCACGATCTCGTCGGCCTACGGAGCGGGCGGCGCGTCGGTCGCCGTGCTGCTCGCCGAGCGCCTGGGACTGCCCTTCGCCGACCGGCTGATCGCCGCCCACGGCGGAGCCCAGCCCACGGGCGAGGGCGTCACCGAGGCGGAGCTCGACGCGCAGCCCAAAGGGCCGCTACTGCGCGCCCTGTCGCTGCTGAGCCCGACCTGGAACCTGCCAACGGCGCCCGACGAAGCAGAGGACCTTCCCGCCCGGCTGCGCCACGAGGTCGACGAAAGCATCAAGAGGCTGGTGGAGCGCGGCGGCGCGGTCATACTCGGCCGGGGTGCCGCCGCTGCCATCGGGCGCGACCGGCCGTGGGCGTTCCACGTGCGCCTGGACGGCCCCGTCGAACGGCGGGCGCGACGAGGCGCTCTTTGGGAGGGCGTGGACATCGAGACGGCAAGGGAGCGGCTGCGCACGACGGATGCAGCCAGGGCGCGGTACGCCCAGAGTCTGTACGGCCGCGACCCCGGCGACCGCAAGCTCTACCACCTCGTCGTCGACGCCACCGTCATCAGCGTGGACGCCTGCGTGCTGCTCCTGGCCGACGCTGCGGCGGGTTACTGGTCCTACGACGACACCGACCTGCCCGGTGCCGTGGCCCGAGCGAGGACGCGCACCGAGCAGATACGCGCCCGCCTCCGGGAATGACCCTGTGCGGGCATTCGTTGGGCGCGGATGATGGTGTTCACCGATCCCGAGCTCGACTACCTCGGTAGCCAGCGTCTGGCCCGCATCGCCACCGCCTCCGCCGAGGGTGAGCCCGACGTCGCTGCCGTCGGCTTCCGCCTCGACGGCGACGACATCGTCGTCGGCGGCCTGGACCTCACCAGGACGCGCAAGTACTACAACGTGAAGGCCACCGGCCGTGCGTCGCTCGTCGTCGACGACCTCGCGAGTGTCGATCCGTGGCGCCCTCGGATGGTCAAGGTGACCGGACGAGCCGAGATCGGGACGGACGACCGAGGCAAGCTCACCATCCGCCTCCATCCCGAGACGGTCTGGAGCTTCGGGCTCGGCGAAGAGGGTGGCGGGTCCATGAAGCGCTCGGTCGCCTGACGCAGGTCAGACCTTCGGCAGCGTCAGCGGATGGTGCCGACCCCGGGGATCAGCGGGAGGTCGAGGGCAGTGACCCAGCCGGGCGGCAGGTCGTTGACATACGGCACAGCATTCAGGGCCCGCAGGCCGGTGGCCAGGCAGCCGGCTGCCGCCGCGTCGCGGCCGCTGCCGTCGGTGAAGCGGAACGCCGTCTCCTGGGTGATCGACGGCGTGCCGTCGATCTCGACCCGGTAGACGTCGTCCTGCGTGCCCCGGGGCCAATCGGGCGCCGAGTTCACGCCCACCCGGTTCACGTGCTCGAGCTGGATCCTCGTCTCACCGCGGAACACGCCGTTGATCGTGAAGTTGATGGCCGCCACCTCGCCTGGCTGGATCACGCCCTTGGCCGTCTTGATCTCCTCGTCGGTCACCCACTTGTCCCACGTGGTTGTGATCTCGTCGAGCTCGATGCCGACGGCGTGGGCCACCATCGGCACGGTGGCCCCCCACGCCATCACCAGCATGTCGGTGTGCTCGAGCAACGGCGTGAAATCGGGTGGGCGACCGATGCCCATCTCGTCTTCGTAGTCGCCCTCGTAGTTCGTGTAGTCGAGGATCTCGAGCGCCCGTACCCGCCGCACCTCGGCGCACAGGCCCATCAGCGTCATCGGGAACAGGTCATTGGCGAAGCCCGGGTCGATGCCCGTCGTGAAGCACGACGACGCACCCTCCTCGCACGCCGACGTGATCGGGTCGATCCACATCGGCGGGTTCAAGATCATCGCCGGCCACACCCAAGGCGTCATCGACGTGGAACAGACGTCGATACCGGCCCGCAGGAAAGCGCTGATGTCGCGGATGTTGTCAGCGGCGCGGGCTGCCGTCGGCCCGTAGTGCACGAGAGCGTCGGGGGCGAGGCCGATCAGCGCCTCGACGTCGTCGGTGGCCGCCACGCCGACACCGCCGATGCCGCAGATCTCGCCGACGTCCTTGCCGACCTTGGCCGGAGTGCTGACGCCGACGCCGACGAGGTCGAACATCGGATGGCGCAGCACCTCGGGGAGCACCATCTTGCCGACGAAGCCGGTGCCCCACACGACGACGCGCTTCGCCTCGCCGTCCATCAGTGCATCAGCTCGCCCGCATTGACCATGAGGTGCTGGCCGGTCACCGCCTTGGCCAGGTCGGAGGCGAAGAAGGCGGCGACGTCGGCCACCTCGCCGTCCTCGGTCATGCGCCGGAGGGGGAACTTGCCGACCAGCTCGTTGACGACCTCGTCGAGGGACACGCCCTTGTGCTTGGCCTTGCCCTCCATGAACATCTGCACCTGCGGCCCCCACATCCACGATGGGACCACCATGTTGCAGCGGATGTTGTCGGCGCCCAGCTCGTCGGCCAGGTAGTACATGGCGCTCAGCAGGGCGCCCTTCGACGCCGCGTAGCCGGCCTGGGGCAGATTCGGCTTGAAGGTGGCCTGCGAGCCGATGAGCACGACCGATCCGCCGCCGCTCTCCTTCATGGCGTCGGCAACGGGCCGCAGAACGGTGAGGGCACCCAGCACGTTCGTCTCGAAGGCTTTGCGCCAGTCGTCGAAGTCGGAGTCCCGCAGCCCGCCGAAGACGTACTCGAAGGCCGCCACCTGGATGAGGGCGTCGACCGATCTGAACCGTTCCACCGCGCTGCGAACCAGCGCCGAGCACGCTTGGGCATCGGTGATGTCTGTCGGCACGGCAAGAGCGCGGTCGCCGTCGGGATCGAGCTCGGCGCACGTGGCCTCGAGCGCGTCCTTCGTGCGGGCAGCCAGCACGACGTTGGCGCCCTCACGCAACGCCGCCGCCGCACACTCCCGGCCGAGCCCCGATCCCACGCCCGTGACGATGACCGTCTTCCCGTCGAGCAGCACTGGACGGACCCCCCTCAATAAGTAGAACAGGTTCTAGTCGAAAGGCTCCGGCGTCGGCCAGTCCCCGCTGGCGTGGGCCTCGGCCAGCGAACGCCCGTCCGCCACCT
>CADDZP010000170.1 GCA_902812475.1 Actinomycetota bacterium
GTGGCGTAGACCGCCCACGCCCCAACCGCCAGGACGACGGCGCCGACGGCCGCGGCGAGCGACCGCACGGCAGTGTCGAGCGTGCGCCGCTGGCGCCACGCGATGAGAGCCAGACCGACTCCGACGCCCGGGATGAGCCCGAAGGTCGTGGGCTTGGTCAACAAGCCCGCCGCCAGCGCGGCGCCCACGACGAGTCCCCGCCGGACTGTCAGCCCTGACCGGAAGCAGCGGGCCAGGGCGAAGAACAAGCCCGCCGACGTCGCGTACAGCATGTTGTCGTTGTTGACGCCGCCGCCGATGAACCCGAACAGGGGCTGGAAGGCGACCACGAGCGCGCCGACCGTCCACGCCCACGGGGTCCGCGGCGTCACCTCGCGCACGAAGAGGAAGACGAACGCGGCGGTGACGCCGGCCAGGAGTGCGGAGCCCAGCCGGAGGAGATACACGCGGTCGAGGAGGTCGAGGCGGACACCGACGCGGGCGAACGCCGCCTCGTACCCGTAGTACAGGGGCGGGTAGGTGGCGGCCGACCCTCCGCCACTCTCCACCACGTGACCGCGGTCATCCGCCAGCTTCGTGCGCAGGACGCGTACGTCGTGGCGCGACCAGCTGGGCTTTCCCTCGAGGCTGAACGGCATTCCCAGCCAGAGGTCTTCCAGTTCGCCGCCGTAGATCGTCGAGGCGCCGCGGGGCTCCGGTAGGTCCGGGCGCGGGATCGAACCGGTCTTGGCCAGATAGGACGTGTAGCCGATGTGCACGCCTTCGTCGGGGACCTGCAGCGGCGGTGTCACCACGCTCCACACGCCCGCCATGGTGAAGGCGACGGCACCGCACGCCACTGCCCGCCGGGCGACGGAGCGGCTCTCGGTGAGAAGAAGGAACGCGGCCCCGCCCACGACGAGCAGGAAAGCGGCGACCACGACCCAGAAGAACCACGGCCCCGCGAACGACGGCTTGAACAACGCGAATCGGCGGGCGATGGCGGGCGCGGTGGCGAACCATGACCGTCGCCCGGAGCGCAAGAGGTCGACGCGAATCTCGTCCGCCGTCGTCGGCTTGATGTCGACCGATCGATACGGCGTGCTGTTGGCGGCGACGTTGACGCCGTTCGTGCCCATGTTGTGCAGGCACAGGCGGGCGTCGTCGACACGGGGGTGGGGCTGCGCCAACCGCAGTTCGAGCGTGCCCGGCCCGTACCCGCCGGCCGTCTCGCTGCGGATGAGGGGAGCTTCGCCACGGGAGACCGACAGCTGCAGCGGCGGTCCGGTGCCGCCGTACGGCGCCTCGTAGATGCGTACCAACGACGCGTCCGCAGGCACGAGGACATCGTTGGCGCACAGGTCCTTGCCGGCATCAAGGGGAAGGGCGATCCCGCTGACGACGATGTGGGCGTTGGTCGACACCAAGCGCGGCGCCGGCCTGCTCAGGAGCACGGCGGCGCCCGCGAGGACAATGGTCAGCGCAACGCCGACGGCGATGCCCCTTCGCCAGATCACTGCGCCCCGGCGGTCAGCCGGCCCGACCGAGCTCCTCGACGCGCCAGCGGCCGCCGAGAGAGACGACGCCGTAGGACTCCGACGACGGACTGGCCACCACGTCGAACCAGAACGCCCGGTTGCGGACATCGATGGCGTTCATCAGCGTGCTGTCGAAGATCGACGGCGTGAGCTCGTACGTGCCCGCCAGGAGTGGCAGGCGGTCGATCTCCAGGTCGACGCGCCCCGTGCCAACGGCTTGGTCCAACAGCCCGTGTTCCTCGCTGGTGTTGATGCCGGCCACCTGCAACCCGTCGGCGCGCGTAAAGACGACACCGAACACGGGCCGGGCCACCGGCTGACGCGTCGAGTACTCGAGCCGGACGGTGACGCGGTCGCCGGTGCTCACCTTGTGGGTCGGGACGCCCGCTGCGTCGAGCAGGTCGATGCGCTCGATGCGCATGTCGCCGGTTCCCCATCGGGCCTCCGTCTCGGCATGGGGCGCTTCGTCCACCTGTCCGACGTAACGGTCGACGACCTGCTTGGCGGGCCCGATGTCCTGCAGCTCACCGTTCTCGAGCCAGGCCACTCGGTCGCACAGTCCCCGCACCGATTCCATGGCGTGGGAGACGATGACGACTGTCCGGCCCTCGGCCTTCAGGTCGGTGAACTTCTCACGGCACTTGCGCTGGAACTGCTCGTCGCCGACGGCGAGCACCTCGTCGACGAGCAGGACGTCGGGCTCGACGTTGATCGCGACCGAGAAGCCCAGGCGCACGTACATGCCTGAGGAGTAGTTCTTCACGGGGGTGTCGATGAAGCGCTCGAGGCCCGCGAACCCGACGATGTCGTCGAACTTGCGGCGCACCTCCTTGTCACCCAGGCCGA
This sequence comes from Actinomycetota bacterium, assembly GCA_902812475.1. Classification (GTDB taxonomy): domain Bacteria; phylum Actinomycetota; class Acidimicrobiia; order Acidimicrobiales; family AC-14; genus CADDZP01. The sequence continues at coordinate 2,364 of CADDZP010000170.1, forward strand.
GGATCGAGGCGTTGAGGAAGACGTTCTCCCGGCCCGAGAGCTCGGGGTGGAAGCCGGCGCCCAGCTCGAGGAGGGCGGACACCTTGCCGTCGACGCTGATCCGGCCCCGATCGGGCCGGAGAATGCGCGCCATGCACTTCAGCAGCGTGCTCTTGCCTGAGCCGTTCTCGCCGATGAGGCCGAGCGTCTCACCGGTGGGTACGTCGAGGGACACGTTCTGCAACGCCCAGAACTCTTCGAAGGAGACCCGCCGGCGGCGCATGATCGTCGCCTTCAGCGACCGGTTCACCTCGTGGTAGAGACGGAAGCGCTTCGAGACGCCGTCCACCTCGATGGCGCTCGATCTGCTCAATGTTCTCGTTCGACGGCTGCGATGGCGTCGCGGAGGCGGGCGCTGGAAAGCGTCGTGCCGCTCCAGCCGACCAGGTGGGCGGCGCGCGAGGCGCCCTCCGCCAGCTGGAAGGCCCGCGAACGGGCGACCATGTCGACCTCGCGCATGAGCTGCTCCAGTGGTTTGGCCAGCCGGGCGCGGCGGTCGACCTCCTTGTCGAGCTCGGCTTCCAGCTCGGCGTTGCGGGCCCACAGCGCCCGGTTCTGCACGTCAGCGTCGCGGAGCATGAGCTCGATGTCGTCGCGATGACGGGTGACGGCCGTGACCGCGTCCTGCAGCTCGAGCACCCGCAGGAAGAGCTGCACACGGTTGCGCTCGAGGCGCTCGAGCAGCGGGTTGAGGTGGTAGGGATCGAGGAGGCTCCGCAGCTTCCCCGCGTACGGGGCATCCTTGGCGAACACGAAGCCGAGGCCGAACACGGCGGGCACGAGGCGCAGCTCGAGGTTGTCATGGTCGGCCATGAAGTCCTCGACTGCAGTCAGCACGCCGTTCTCGGGGCCGCCCTCGTCGACGGCGAATCCGAACTCGCCCTCGCCTCGGAACCCGCCGGTCACCGCTCTCGCCGACTCGGGGACGACACCGCGGTCGAAGCTGTAGGGATGGACGGCGTCGGCGGGCAGCGTGTCAGGTGCGTAGTACATGTCACGACGGGCCGATGGCCACGACACGTCGTGCAGCACGACGAGGTACGGCCGCTCGACCTCGCCGGCGTGCTTGTCGATGGTCTGCAGCTCGTGCAGCACCGTGTAGTAGTTGTGGTCGCCGTCGACCAGGTAGACGTCGGCCGGGTCGAGCTTCTGCAGGGCATCGAGGCTGCGCTCCTCGATCAAGTCGACGGCGTCGTACTCGGCGGCCAGCTCGAGGAGCGGCGGCCGGGGCGCGGGATCGACGGTGAAGAGTGTGGCGCCGTGCCTCTCGGCCCACGGCAGGAGACGCCGGGTGAACAGCCCGTCCTCGGCGCCGATCTCCACGACCGACCGGGCATCGGCGATCTCGAGGCAGGACAGGATGAGCTCCTCGAACTCGGCGAGCGAGTGCAGGAGCAGGGGCTGGCCCTCAGACGGGTGGTCGATACTTTCCATGGGTCTCCTGCGACGACGCCAGCCACACGTTGCGGGCCTTGTCGCGGACGCGCCGAGCCAGGTGGCGCGCCACCTCGACGTTGCCGGGCGCGGGTCCCCGCAGAGGCGGGACGGGCATCCACGCCAGGCCGGCGTCGACGTCGACCTTGTACGCCTCGGAGCTCCACTCGGCCGGGCAGGCGTAGACGAGCTCGGGGGCCCGGGCCGCGGCCAGGAACAGATTGTGGGCGAGCGGGACGGCGTTCCTGTGCTGCAGGAGCGCGAACTGATCGGCCGTCTCGATGCGCACGACGAGTGGCTCTGGCCGGTCCTTGAGCGCGAACGAGAGCTGCATCCAGTCGATGCGCACGATGGCGGGCCCGTCGCCGACGCGCAGCATGACGTTCCGCAGCGGAGCGGCCCATACCTCTTCGCGGACGAAGCAGAGCCCGTTGACGTTGGGCCCGACGTCGCGGACCGCCGCTTCGGTGAAGCCGCCCCCGAGGTCGACCAGAACGCCGGCACGGCACGGATCGGACGCCTTGACGGCATGGGCGGGGAGCAGGCCCTCGGCCACCGCGGCCGCCGTGGTCGCCAGCTCGGGGCTGTACAGCTCGGCCAGGCCGAACGGCCAGTACACCTTGGTCATCGGCAGGCGCAGGAACTGCTCTGGCGTCATGTACTGCAGGGCCGAGGCCAGCTCGCCGGGCGCCATGGTCTCGGTGGCCTCGGAGCCGAAGTTCTCGTCGTGGTGCCATGACGCGAACATGCCTGCCTCTTCGTCGGTGGGCGCGGTGATGAAGCGGGTGACGGTCTTCATCAGCAGGGGTCGGGCCGATTCGTCGAGTGGGCGACGGGTGGCGAGCACGGGGCGATAGCGGCCCCACTCGCGCTGAAAGGCGAGGATGCCCCGCTGCACGGCGGTGCGCTGGAGCACCTGCGATGGTCGCTCGTCGTAGCTGCCGAGCACCGGCTCGCCATCGGACGAGAAATCCACCAGCGAGCCCTCGTCGTGCATGCACACCTGTTCGAGGATCTCGGGGCTGCGGATGATCCAGTCCGACCCGAACGACGGCAGCCCGCCCGACGCCAGGAAGCCTTCGACGTGGTGGCCTTCGAGCACGCGCTTGACGGCGGCCTCGTGGGTGAGCAGGTAGAGACCCACGGTCTCGAGCTCGACGCCGCCCGCGGCGAGGGCCGCGTCCAGCTTCGACTGGATGGTGCCACCCCACCCGAGGTCGACGAGCAGGATCTTGCCGTGCTTGGGCTCCACCCGGCGCATGAGGTAGTCGACCAGGCGGCGACGGAGCTCGGCGGCCCGGGCGATGATCGCGGTACGGATCGACGCCTGCTCGGAGATCGTGTCGAGCACCTGGTCGGCGAGCACGGCGTCGTCGAGGCGGCGGTGGGCGAGGGTCTGCAGGGTCGGCACGTCGGCCAGGCCGATGCCGAGCGTGTCCAGGAACCGTTCGACCGTCGGTGCTGCCCGGCGGCTGAGGAACCCCGAGAGCTCGTCGCGCGTGGCCGACGTGATCGACGCCCGGGACGTCACTTGCCGTGACAGCCAGATGGGCTCGGCTCGAGCGGCGCTACCGAGGTAGTTGCCCGCCCCGTTGATCAGGCGCGTGAGGAACTCGCCCTCCCTCATCACGCAGTAGATGTGCTCGAGCCCCTCCTGCGCCGTGCGCTCGTGCACCCATTCGGCGAACGCCGCGAACGACGGGCCGAGGACCGACGCGCCGAACCGCCAGTAGGGGTTGATCGACGCCGCGAACATGTCGCCTTCGATGCGACTCAGAGCCTTGGACCGCACCGCCGTGAGGCCGAAGTCGCCCTCGTGCGGGTCGAGGTTGGGCTTCGGTCGGGAGCGGTCGTCCTCCCGCAGCAGGCCCTCGCGCTCCAGCACGGTGTCGAACTCGTTGGGGAACTTGTCGAAGTGGACCGGCGTGATGCCTGAGCGCGTCGGTGCCGCGACGTCGGCGTCGTCGTTGTCACCCAGATGGAGGACGCCGGCGGCACTGACACCGAGCGTCGACACCACGACGTCGAACAGACCCGCACCCTTGCCCTTGCCCCGCTGGCTCGACGTGAACACCTGCTCGATGTCGAGCTCGTTTAGCGGCGCACGATCGAGAATGTGGGCGAGTTGCGCCTCCGAGTAATACGTGTCCGAGACACACACGACGCGGACGCCGAACTCCGACTGCGCCCACCGGACGACGGCGAGGACGTCGAGATCGGGGAACGTGATCGTGCGTTCGAACTCGACCTCGAGCACGGCCAGCGCGTCGGGTCCCGCACCGTCGAACAGATACGCAGGCAGCTGCTCATAGATCTCGACGAGCGACACCTCGAGCGTGTCGCGCTGCTTCTCGGCGAGGAGGCGGGCGCGCGTCTCTGCGCCTTCACGGAGGCTGCCGAACAGCTCGGGAGACGTCACCGGGCGGAGCCGGCCCAGGTCCAGCAGGCGGGCACCGAGCAGGGGGAAGGCGTCGACCGGTTCGGGCACGATGCGCCACACCAGGGTGTCGAACACGTCGAGAGAAAGGACCTTGACGGCACCGCTCTCGACGGCCGCGACGACGCGCTGCAGGCGGGCGTCGGTGAACGCCGGAACCTGCGGTGGGGCGGTGTTCGTCCGCTCGGTCTGGGCCATGGGACGCTCCCAAGCTACGCGACCGCCATAGCCGAAGGTCGATCTAGGAGAATCGTCCGGTGACGGGGACCCCGGGCGTCTTCTGGCCGTGGCGCGGCAGCAGCGCGCTCGGCGGTCTGGGTCTCGCACTGGCCCTTGCCGTACTGGTGTTGCTCGTCCCCGCCTTCTGGTACGTCGTCCGCCGTCGCTTCGGCTCGTCCGTGGCGGGACCCCTGTGGCTTCTCGCCGCGTTCGTGGCGCTGGCAGGCCTGTACGCCCTGCTCGTTCCGCCGTGGCAGATGCCGGACGAGCCACAACACATGGTGCACGTCGAGGTCGTCCGCCGGGCCGGCTTCGGGGCGCCCGAAAAACTGCTCCCGTTCAGGTCGCCGCCGCCCGCGTCCGTCGCCCGCATCGACGCCGACGTGCAGCGCCAGATCGTGGCGTCCATGCGGACGACGCACGCCGTCCGCTGGCTGCCCTGGGCCCGCCACGAGCTCGCCACCGGAGCCGTACCCGGCCCCACCGAGCTCCCCCCCCCGCCTCTGTACTACGACGCGGCCGCCATCCTGTTGGGTCCGTTCGGGCACATGCCGATGGTCGCCCGCCTCGCCGTCCTCCGCTTCTTCGGCGTGGTCCTTGCCGCCGGCGTGGTGTGGTGCTGCGCCGCGGCCGGGCATCTCTTGTTCGGAGCCCGTCCGTGGGCCGAGGCGGCCGGCGCCATCGCCGTCGCCGTGCCGTCGTTCGCGGCGTTCGCCGGTGCCGTCAACAACGACACCCTCGCCCAGCTCCTGGCCGCCCTGCTCGTCGTCGTCCTTCTGGTGGGCGTTCTGCACGCCAATCGCCTGGCGCGGCCCCTCGTGTGGCTCGGTGCCGTTGCCGTGGTCGTCGCCCTCGGGCTCCTCACCAAGCGGACCTTCGTGCCCCTCCTTCCCGTGGCGTTGGTCGCTGTCGCCGCTCGTGTGCGGTGGCGGGCC
>CADDZP010000171.1 GCA_902812475.1 Actinomycetota bacterium
CCCTGAGCACGATGGTCGAGCGCCTGGCCGACGACCACCGCCGGGCGCGTCGTGTGGCCGAGGCAGTGGCCGACCGCTGGCCGAACGGCGGCGTTGAGGTCCAACGCGTGCGCACGAACGTGGTCACGTTCGGACACGCCCAGCCCGACGAGCTCCTCCGTCACCTCCGCGCCGAGGGCGTCCTCGCGGGCACCATCGCGCCGGGCGTCGTCCGTCTGATGACCCACCACGACGTCGACGACGACGGCATCGACCGCGCCCGTAAAGCGCTGGCTACCGCCCCCTGAGTGACCGAGTGCCCCAATACCTCTCCGATCTTGAAAATGGGCCCGGCAAACGGGCACGAACGGATCACGCCCCCATGATCGGAGAGGTTTTGTGTTGGAACGGGTGCCGGCGTGCGCGGCCGGTTGGGTTCGAGCCCGATTAGTTGAGCTCCCGGACGGCGGCTGACGGGGCTGGCTCGTACACCAGCGTGGGCTCGACTCGGCCGCGGAGCTGGAGCTCGTCGGCCACGGCCCAGCTGCGGCTCTCGCCGTCGGCGCGGGCGATGGCCTCCTCGCTGGCGAGCACGCGCCCGAGGCGGTGCTTGGCCTCGTCGGTGAGGCGGGCGGCCTCGTTCACCGGGTCGCCGATGACCGTGTACTCGTAGCGTTGCTCGGCGCCGACGTTGCCGGCGACGACGGAGCCGGACGAGACCCCGAGAGCGGCGTCGATGCCGGGCTGGGTGGCGCTCAGGGCGAGCATCTCCCGGCGAATGGTGCGGGCGGCGCGCAAGGCGCGGGTGGCATGGTCCTCCTGGGCGACGGGCGCGCCGAAGACGCACAGCGCGCCGTCGCCCTCGAACTTGTTCACCCAGCCGCCCTCGGCGCCGACGGCGCGCACGATGATGTCGAAGAAGCGGTTGAGCAGCTCCACGACGTCGTCGGGCGATCGAGTTTGGGTCAGGGTCGTCGATCCGATTAGGTCGACGAACAGGGCGCTCACCTCTCGGCGTTCGCCGCCGAGCTTCACCCCGCGCTGCAGTGCCTCACGTGCGACGTCTTCGCCGACGTAGCGGCCGAAGAGGTCCTCGAGCTGGCGGCGTTCGCGGAGCCCGGACACCATCTTGTTGAACCCGGCCTGCAGGAGGCCGACCTCGGCGCCGTCGTCGACGGCGACCTCGACGTCGAGATCACCCGTGTGCACGCGTCGCACGGCACGGCGGAGTTCGCGTAGCGGGTCGGCGACCGAGCGCGCCGCCACGTACAAGACGATCGTGCCGGCGACCAGTCCACTGTCGACGAGGAACCAGATGGCGGCGGCCGACGGTGGATGGCTGGCCGGACGGCCGAGGAACGTGAGGCCGATCATCACCAGGAACAGGTCGGCGCCCAGCGCCCACGACAGCATCAGACGCGCCCGCACGCTGAGTGCGCCAGAGCGTTCGGGCACCTCACCGGCGAGCGCCAGCGCGAACAGCGGCCGCAGCGTTCGTTCCACGAGCAGGTACACGAGCGCCGAGGTGGCGAGGCCCCCGAGAATGATCGAGAGGGCCACGCGGGTGACGAACGTGGCGCTGTTGCCGTACGACAGGTCGAGCACGATCCAGATCACGGCGGCAACGAGCCACGGCACCATGCCCTCGGCCGCCTCCGTCAACGGAAGCCGCAGTGTGCGCCGCTGCTCGTCGGGAGTCGGCGGGCGGTCTTCGGCGAGCCAGCCGGTTGCCCGGTTGAAGCTCGCGAAGCATCGCCATCCGCACAGCGGAAAAGCGATGGCGAGGTACCCGACGAAGAAGGCGAGGTCGAGGCGCGACAGCTGGGAGGCGTGTCCGGGAATGCCGCGTGCGGCGAGTGTGCCCGAGACGATGGCGAACACGGCGCCCACGAAGTGGGCGACGCCCACACGCGCGCTCGAGCGCGCGTTGAGCTCGGCGCGTAGCCGCGCTCTGGGTGGACAATCCCTCACATGGTGAAGGTACGACGAAACGACCGGTGCTTCCTACGTGATATCGGCCACACATGGGTACATTCCGGCCATGCCCGAGCTCGTCGACGTCGTTCCCGCGCGCGTCCTCGCCGTGTACGCACACCCGGACGACCCCGAGATCTCATGCGGCGGCACGCTCGCCAAGTGGGCGCGCGAGGGCTCGGACGTGCACGCCCTGATCTGCACCCGCGGCGAGAAGGGGTCGCCCGATCCCAAGCAGGATCCCGACAAGCTGGCTGCCACCCGCGAACGAGAGATGGCCGACGCAGCGGAGGTTCTCGGCCTGGCCGGCCACCGGCGCTTCGACATCGACGACGGCGAGCTGGAGAACACGGCCGAGCTGCGGCGAAGCATCGTGGCGGTGATCCGCGAGGTGAAGCCCGACGTCGTCGTCTGTCCCGATCCCACGGCGGTCTTCTTCGGCAACAGCTACTACAACCACCACGACCATCGGGCCGCCGGCTGGGCGACGCTCGACGCCGTCGCGCCCGCCGCCGGGAACCCGCACTACTTCCCCGACGCAGGACCGACCCACAGCGTGGGCGCCGTGTATCTCTCGGGCACCATGGAGTTCGACGTCTGGGTCGACATCACCGAGACGCTCGACGTCAAGACTGATGCGCTCTTCCGGCACGCCAGCCAGCTCACCGAGACCGGCGAGTTCTTCCGCGCCTTCCTGCGCGAGCGGGCCGAGGAAGCGGGCCGCGCCGCGGGCGTCCGGTACGCCGAGGGCTTCCGCCGCCTGACGTTCGTCGCTTGAAGATGAAGGAACGCTGGTCGGCGGTCGGCGCGGCCGTCCTCGTGCCGTTGTCGCTCATCACGCTGCTCTCCCACTCCGAGCCGGCCCGCTTCGCCGTTTCCGCGCTGGCGATGGTGCCCCTCGCCGGCCTGCTCGGCGACGCCACCGAGGAGCTGGCGACCCACGCCGGACCTCGGGTCGGCGGACTGCTCAATGCCACCTTCGGCAACGCCGCCGAGCTCATCGTCGGCGTGTTCCTCGTCGCCAACGGCGAGCTCGAAGTCGTGCGCGCCTCGATCACCGGCTCGATCATCGGGAACCTGCTCCTGGTGCTGGGCGCCGCCTTCTTCGCCGGTGGCCGGCGACATCGAGAGCTCAGGTTCTCGGCGGTCGCGGCCTCGACCGGCGTCTCGTCGATGGTGCTGGCCGTCGCTGCCGTGTTGATGGCCGCCCTGTACGCCCGCACCGCCCATGCCACCGAGTTTCGGGTGGAGTCGGTCTCCATCGCTGTCGCCGTGATCTTGATGGTGATGTACGCGGCCACGCTCGTGTTCTCGCTCGTCACCCATCCCGAACCGCGCCCCCTCGCAGAGCTGCAGGAAGGCGAGGCGACCATGAGCGTTCGCGGCGCCCTCGGTCTTCTCGCCCTCAGCGGCGCCCTCGTGGCCGTCGAGTCCGAGATCCTCACGAGCGCGTTGGAGCCGACGGTACGGGCGGCGGGACTTTCACGACTGTGGGTGGGTCTCATCCTCGTGCCCATCGTCGCCAACGCGGCCGAGCACTGGAGCGCGGTGCGCGCCGGGCTGCACCGCAAGGCCGACCTGAGCGTGGCCATCGCCATCGGCTCGTCGATCCAGGTGGCGCTCGTCGTGGCGCCGCTCCTGGTGTTCGCAGGCCTGGGCTTCGGCCACCACCTGCACCTGGACTTCCCGGTGTTCGACATCGGCGCCATCGCCCTCAGTGTCACGGTGGTGGCGTTCGTCTGTTACGACGGCATCACCAACTGGCTGGAGGGCGCACAGCTGATGGCCGTGTACCTGATTCTGGCGGTGACCAGCTTCTTCCTCGGCTCGCGCTAATCGGCGCTCTGGGGCGGCTCGGCGCCGGCCTGTTGCCGCTCTTGCTCCTCCTGGATGCGGCGCCACTCACCCATGGCCCGCAACACGAGCACGGCGACGACGGCGACACCGCCGGCGGCGAGCACCGCGCCCGTGAGGGAACCGAGGCCCTCTGGGGTCGCGCACGAACCGTGGCACGACTTGTCGACGATGGCGAAGCCGATGAGGGCACCGCAGACGCCCGCCACGATGATGGCGGCGAAGGCCAGCGCCCGGGCCGTCCGCGACGGGAGCGCCGAGGGACCCGTCGAAATGGGGAGCTCGTTGCCCTCGGGATCGGCCACCGGTGGGATCGTAGAGTGCGTCGGTGCCGGCTCCCGCCCTGCGCGCGCTGATCGTCCTGCCCACCTTCAACGAGGCCGAGAACATCGCCGACGTGCTGCGCCGCGTGCGCGCCGCTGCGCCGGCAGCCGACGTCCTCGTCGTCGACGACTCCAGCCCCGACGCCACGGCCGACCTCGCCAAGGCCATGGCCGCCGAGGTCGGGCAGGTCGACGTCCTCATCCGGCCCGAGAAGTCGGGGTTGGGAAGCGCCTATCGGGAGGGCTTCGGCATCGGTCTCTCGCGCGGCTACGAGGCGCTGATGGAGATGGACAGCGATCTGTCCCACGATCCTGCCGACATCCCCCGGCTGCTGCGGCCGCTCGACGAGGGGGCGGACCTGGTCATCGGCTCGCGCTACGTCCCCGGAGGGTCGATCCCGCACTGGCCCTGGCACCGGCGCGCTCTCTCCCGCTACGGCAACCGGTACTCGGCGGCCATGCTTCGCATCGGCGTGCGCGACATGACTGCGGGATTCCGCGCCTACCGCGCTGACATCCTGCGCCGCATCGACCTGGAAGGCGTGCGGGCGGACGGCTACGGCTTCCAGGTCGAGATGACGTACTTCGTCGCCAACGCCGGCGGGCGCATCGTCGAGGTCCCCATCAAGTTCGTCGATCGCGTGCGGGGGACATCCAAGATGTCGTCGACGATCGTCGTCGAGGCCATGGGCCTCGTGACGTGGTGGGGGATCCGCGACCGGGTGCGGCGGCGCCGACCGCCGCGTCGCTAGCGCCGCCGGGCCAGGTCGCAGACCGTCCCGCCCGTCGCCCGGACCAACTCTTTGGGCGTCACCGCGAAGTTGGTGTGAGGCGAGCCGGCGGCCGCCCAGAGCTCGTCGTAGTCGAGCAGGTCCTCGTCGATGAACACGCGGAGCGGCTCCTTGTGGCCGAAGGGCGGCACCCCGCCGACGGGATAGCCGGTCGCGTCGCGCACGGTGTCAGCGTCCTCCCGCCACGCCCGGTCGCCGCCGGCGCGGGCCGCCAGCTTCGCCTCGTCGAGCAGGTTGTCGCCGCTGACGAGGGCGATGACGGCCTCGCCGTCCACCGCGAAGACCAACGACTTCACGATCTGGCCGAGGTCGACGCCGATGGCCATGGCCGCGTCGGCTGCCGAGCGCGTGCCGTCGGCGAAGTCGCGTGGATGGATGTCCAGGCCGAGGGCCTTGGCCGCCTCCACCACCGCCCGCACATTGCGGTGCATCCGATGATCATGCTGGCACACTCGCGACGGTGCGCGACGAGCCGTCCATCCTCCACATCGACATGGACGCCTTCTACGCGGCCGTGGAGATCCTCGAGGACCCGAGCCTGGCCGGCAAGCCCGTCATCGTGGGCGGGACGGGCAGCCGCGGCGTGGTGGCGGCCTGCTCCTACGAGGCCCGCATCTTCGGCGTGCACTCGGCCATGCCGTCCGTGCGGGCCCGGCGCCTGTGCCCCAACGCCGTGTTCCTGCCCGGGCGCTTCGACCGCTATGGCGAGTACAGCCGCCGACTCCACGAGATCCTGCTTTCGGTCACGCCGCTCGTGGAGGGGATCGCCCTCGACGAGGCCTTCCTCGATGTCGGCGGCGCCCGCCGGCTGCTCGGCAGGGCCGAGGACATCGCGACCGACGTGCGCGGGCGGGTGTTCGACGAGCTGGGCCTGACCGCGTCGGTGGGCGCCGCCACCAGCAAGCTGATCGCCAAGCTGGCCTCGGAGGCGGCCAAGCCCAAGGTCAGCAAGCGGCGCGTCGAGCCGGGGGCGGGAGTCTGCGTCGTGGCGCCTGGCGACGAGCTGGCCTTCCTCCATCCCCACCCGGTCCAGGCCCTGTGGGGCGTGGGCCCTGCGACGCTGCGCCGCCTGCAGCGCTTCGGCGTCCGCACCGTGGGAGACCTGGCCGCCCTGCCCGAGGCGACGGTCGTCCACGCCCTGGGCGAGGCCCAGGGCCGTCACCTGTACGCGCTGGCCTGGGGCCGCGACGACCGGCCCGTGGAGCCCGACCGGGCGGCCAAGTCGATCGGCCACGAGGAGACCTATGCCCACGACCACTACGAGCTCGATGTGCTGCGCCGGGAAGCGATGCGCATGGCCGAGTCGGTGGGCGTGCGCCTGAGGGAGCTCGGCATCGCCGGGCGCACCGTCACGGTGAAGGTCCGCTTCGCGGACTTCCAGAACATCACCCGGGCTCGCACGCTTTCCGAGCCGGTCGACACCGGCGGCGAGATCGCGGCGGTGGCGTGCGATCTCCTGGACCAGGTCGACCTGTCGCCGGGGGTGCGGTTGCTCGGTGTCACGGCTTCCAACCTGGGCCCCAAGGCCGCCCGTCAACTGACCCTCGACGAGGCAGGACCCGACTGGGACGAGGCCACTCGGGCCGTGGACGACCTTCGCAGTCGCTTCGGACCCGATGTCGTCGGTCCGGCCAGCCTCGTGACCGACCGCGGCCTGCGGATGAAGCGTCTGGGAGATCAGCAGTGGGGCCCGGGATGATCCTGGGTATGTCGCGTTGTTGGCATGGGTAGCCTGCGCGAAGATGGATCGGGTAGGGGCGCCCCCCGGAATTGACTTGAGGTGGCGAGGCAAGCGTGCCGCTTTCTGAGGACGAGCAGCGGATCCTCCAGGAGATCGAGCAGCAGTTCTACGAGCACGACCCGGCGCTCGCCGGTGAAATCGGTTCGACCACCCTCTACAAGCACGCCGGCCGCAACCTGAAGTGGGCGGCGCTCGGCTTCGTCGCCGGCTTCGCCCTGCTGATCGCCACCTTCGCCACCAACCTCCTCGTCGGCTTCATCGGCTTCCTGGTGATGCTCGCCTGTGCCTTCCTCTTCGAGCGCAACCTCCGCAAGCTGGGCCGCGCCGGTTGGCAGCAGATGACCGAGAGCATGCGAGCCGGCCACCTCCGCGACTACTTCGGCGACGCCGGCAACCGCATCCGCAAACGCTTCAAGCGCGAGGAGTAGCCCCACCGCTTTCTTGGCGCAGAAATGTGCGCATGGCGAACATTTCTGCGCCAAGAACCAGTCAGTCCGTGGGCGTCTGCACCGCCCGGATCCGGGGCGGCGGTCCCGGCCGTTCTGTCGTGAAGCCCAGCGCCCAGCGCACTCGTTCCGCCCGGGTGGCCCGAGCGGCGAGCTGGTCCCTGACGGTGTCGGCGGCCTTCAGCGCCGCAGTGGCGTCTTCCGGCTCCACGCCGGACTCGGAGTAGGCGGCGGCGGCCGTGGCGCCGGCCAGGTTGGCCATCGGCGCGGGGCTGACG
>CADDZP010000172.1 GCA_902812475.1 Actinomycetota bacterium
GCACGAAGAAGGCGAGGATGCCGGCGAGGACGAGGGCGCCCGCGGCGGCGGCCGCCAGGGCGGGCGCCGCCCGGGCCATGCCGACGGCGCTGTCGAGACGATCCCGCCAGCTCGGTGGCGGCGACGGTCGAACCAGATCGGACATGCGCGCTCCCCGGAGACCAGCTCGACGGGGGAAGCGCCGTCGTCACACTAGAGGCGCGCCGGCGACGGGAAAAGACCTGCGTTGTTTGCCCAACACCTCGGCTTCTGGGCGCAGAAATGTGCGCCAAGCGCACATTTCTGCGCCAAGAAGCCGGGAGAACGTCAAAGACGCGGTTGGCGGGCGGCCCACTCGGCTTCGACTTCGAGCGGTATGCGGCGATAGGCCGCCCAGTGGCCGTACCCGCGGAGGCGCCAGGCGAGGTAGGCGCCGAGGTAGCGGGCGAGGAAGCCAACGGCGCCCAGGCGGCGCCACTGTCGGACGTGTTCGAGCTCGTGGCGGAGAAGGTGCTCGTCGCCGGCGGCCGCCCGCCGCACCGAGATCACCGGTCCGATCGTGACGGCATCGGCGCCGGGCGGCACGGGACCGCCGACCCAGAGCCAGTGATCGCCGTCGCGCCGGAGGGGCACGGCGTCTAGTTAGTAGAGCTTGGCCGTCAGCGCCTTGCGGTAGTGGTTCGTGCGCGGATCTTCGGGCCCCAGCACCTCGAGCAGGTCGACGAACTCCTGGCGGGCGTCCTCGTCGTCCTTCACGCGCTCGAGCAGGTCGTCGAGGCGGTGCTCGACGTCGCCGTTGGTGTTGACGGCCTCGGCCTCGTCGCCCAGCCTGGCCTTTGCCGCCACCCGGCGGGTATCGGCCGTCTCGGGGATGCGGGCGAGCAGTTGGAGCGCCTCCTCGGTGTCACCGCGGTCGGCGAGGAGGTCGGCCAGGGCGACAACCGCGCCTTCGTGATCGGGATCCTCCTCGAGCGCCTTGCGCAGCGACGCCTCGTCGCCGGCGGCCACGAGGCGGTCGACCTCGGTCTCGCCGGGCGCCAGCCGGGCGACGAACTCGGCGACGGCCTTCTCGGGGAGGGCACCGATGAACCCGTCGACGACCTTGCCTTCGTGGATGGCGTACACGGCGGGGATCGACTGCACCTGGAACGTGGCCGCCACCCGGGGGTTCTCGTCCACGTTGACCTTGACCAGGTCGACCCTGCCATCGGTGGCCGCCACCACCTTCTCGATGATCGGTCCCAGCGTGCGGCACGGGCCGCACCACGGTGCCCAGAGGTCGACGACCACGGGTACCTGCTTGGAGCGCTCGAGTACGTCCTGTTCGAAGCTGGCGTCTGTAACGTCGATCATGTCTCTCAACAGAACGGTTGCGGGGCTGCCCGCATTCCTACCCGCAAGTTAGGGTGACGGCCGCCGTGGAGCACGTTGAGGGCATCGACGTCGAGAACGTCACCAGGTGGTTCGAAGGCCATGTAGACGGAGTCGAGCCGCCGCTCGAGTTCCATCTCATCGCCGGAGGACGGTCGAACCTGACGTTCCGCGTCGACGACTCGACCGGCGCGGCCTGGGTACTGCGCAGGCCGCCGCTCGGGAGCATCCTCCCGACGGCCCACGACATGACCCGCGAGTTCAAGGTCATTTCGGCGTTGGGCCCGACCCCGGTTCCCGTTCCCGCGGCCATTGGACTGTGCGAGGACGAGACGGTCAACGAAAAGCCCTTCTACGTGATGAGCTACGTCGAGGGCCACATCCTGCGAGACAGCGGCACGGCCGAGCGGGTGCTCGGCGAGAAGGAGCGTCGCGTGGCCGGTGAGTCACTCGTCGACGTCCTTGCCGACCTCCACGCCGTCGACATCGACGCGGTGGGCCTTGGTGACTTCGGTCGCCGCGACGGCTACATCGAGCGCCAGCTCAAGCGCTGGCACACCCAGTTCGAGAAGTCGAAGTCGCGCGAGATCCCGGCCGTCGACGAAGTCCACGCCGAGCTCCTGAGCACCGTGCCCGAACAGGGCCCGGCCACGATCGTGCACGGCGACTACCGGCTCGACAACACCCTCCTCGGCGAGGACGGCCACGTGCGAGCGGTCCTCGACTGGGAGATCTGCACGCTCGGCGACCCTCTCGCCGACGTGGGCCTGCTGATGGTCTACTGGGCCGATCCGGGCGACGACCTGTCCGCCCTGCTGTCGGCACCGACGACTCTCGAGGGGTTCCCCCGCCGGGCCGAGATCGCCGAACGGTACGCGGCGCGCTCGGGCCGCGATCTCAGCAGGCTCGACTACTACATCGCCTTCGGCTACTGGAAGCTCGCCTGCATCCTCGAGGGCGTCTATGCCCGTTACAAGGCGGGCCACGCCGGCGGCGACAGAAGCGGGTTCGAGGCGTTCGGCGACCACGTGGTGCTCCTGGCCGACACCGCTCGCAACGCGCTCGCCTCCTCCTCCTAATGGCGCTGTACGAGGTCGTCGAACACCCGACGCTCGACGAACCCCTTCTCATCGTCACGTTGGAGGGCTGGGTCGACGCCGGCCTCGGAGCGGCGGCGGCGCTCGCCGCCCTGCTTGGCTCGGTGCCCACCGAGCTCGTCGCCACCTTCGACGTCGACACCCTGCTCGATCACCGGGCCCGACGGCCCGTCGTCCGCATCGTCGACGGGGTGAACACGGCCCTGATGTGGCCGCAGATCCAAGTGCGCGCCGGACGATCGAAGAGCGGCCAGGACCTCCTCTTCCTCGTCGGCCCCGAACCCGACCATCTGTGGCGGGCGTTCAGCAGCGCCGTCGCCGAGCTGGCGGGGGCCTTCGACGTCCGCATGGTGGTCGGCCTCGGTGCCTTCCCGGCGCCGGTTCCCCACACGCGCTCGGCCCGGCTGGTCGCCACCGCGACCTCGGTCGAGCTGGCCCACCAAGTCGGCTTTCTGGCCGGCACCATCGACGTGCCCGCGGGCGTGCAGGCCGCCCTCGAGCGTGAGTTCGCCGAGCTCGGCATCCCGGCCGTCGGGCTGTGGGCCCGTGTCCCCCACTACGCGGCGGCGATGCCGTACCCGGAGGCCAGCGCCGTGCTGCTCGAAGGTTTGCAGCAGCTGACCGGCGTGGCCGTCGACACGGCCGATCTGCGCACCGCCGCCGAGACGACACGTCGCCGCCTCGACGAGCTCGTCGCCAACAGCGAGGAGCACGCCGCCCTGGTGCGCCAGCTGGAAGCCGCCGTCGACACCGAGTCGGAACGACCCCTCGGGTCGTCGTCGCTGCCGACGGGCGACGAGCTCGCGGCCGAACTGGAGCGCTTTCTGCGAGAGGAGAACAACTGATGAAAGTCGACGGCGGCATCGGGTTCGACCTGGCGGACGCTGCTGCCACCGCCCAGGAGGCGGAGGCGGCCGGCTACGACGGCGCGTGGTCGGCCGAGACCAGCCACGACCCGTTCTTCCCGCTGCTGCTCGCCGCCGAGCACACGTCTCGGCTGGAGCTGGGAACGGGAATCGCCGTGGCGTTTCCCCGGAGCCCCATGCATCTGGCGAACATCGGCTGGGACCTGCAGTCCTACTCGAAGGGGCGCTTCCTGCTCGGGCTCGGCTCCCAGATCAGGGCCCACGTCGAGAAGCGCTTCTCGGCCACGTGGTCGCATCCCGCCGCCCGCATGCGCGAGCTCATTCTCGCCATGCGCGCCATCTGGGCGTCGTGGCAGGAGGGAACCAAGCTCGACTTCCGCGGCGAGTTCTACACGCACACGCTGATGACACCGTTCTTCAACCCGGGGCCGAATCCGTACGGGACGCCGAAGGTCTTTCTCGCCGCCGTCGGCGAGCGGATGACCGAGGTCGCCGGCGAGGTGTGCGATGGTCTCCTCGCCCACGGCTTCACCACCGAGGCGTACCTGCGCGAGGTCACGTTGCCGGCGTTGGAACGGGGTCTGGCGAAGGGCGGCAAGCAGCGTTCGGACTTCCAGATCTCCTGTCCGGTGTTCGTCATCACCGGCACCGACGAGGAGGCGTTCGACAACGCCGACAAGGCCGTCCGCCAGCAGATCGCCTTCTACGGGTCCACGCCCGCGTACAAGACCGTGCTCGACAATGGCGGCTGGGGCGACCTGCAGCCCGACCTCAACCGTCTCTCGAAGCAGGGTGAGTGGGTGCAGATGGGAACCTTGATCACCGACGACATCGTCGACGCCTTCGCCGTCCGCGGCGCACCCGAGGACATCCCCAAGCTCATCCTCGCCCGCTACGGCGACGTCATCGACAGAGTCACGTTCTACGCGCCGTACAAGTCCGACCCCGACCGCTGGAAGGCAGTGCTCGCCGGTTTCAAGTCCGCCGTTTAGACGACGAGGTTCACCAGGCGGGGCGGCTTGGCGATGACCCGCTTGGGGTTGCTGCCGTCGAGGACCTCGCGAACCTTGGGCGATTCGAGGGCGAGCTTCTCCATCTCGGCCTCGTCTATCGACGGCTTGACGTTGAGGCGGTCCCGCAGCTTGCCGTTGACCTGGATGATCATGACGACGGTCTCCTCGGCAGCCATGGTGACGTCGGCCTCGGGCCAGCGCTGCTCGTGAATGTGCTCGCCCGGGTGGCGACGCTCCCACAGCTCGGCAGTGATGTGCGGGGTCATCGGCGCCATCAGGAGCAGGAGAGAGTCGACGGCGAACTCCGTCTTGCCCTGCTTGTAGAGGTAGTTGGTGAACTCCATGCACGCGGCGACGGCGGTGTTGTAGGACCAGCGCTCGTACTCGTCGGACACGCGGGCGATGAGGCGATGGGCAGCCCGGTTGACCTCGACCTCGACGCTCTCGGCCGCGATCGGGACGGCGTCGCTCTCGGCGTCGGCGAGCCGCCACAGGCGCTGCATGAAGTTCGATGTGCCCTTGATGCCCGCGTCGGTCCAGTCGACGTCGTCGGCGGGCGGGCCCATGAACAGATGGTGGAGCCGCAGGGCGTCGGCGCCCACGGTGTCGAAGAACTGCTGGGGCGTGATCAGGTTGCCCTTGGACTTCGACATCTTCGTGCCGCCCAGGCGGATCATGCCCTGCGTGAACAGGCGGCTGAACGGCTCACGCAGCTCCTTCGGAGCGATGTCGAGGTCGGCCAGCGCCTTGGTGAAGAACCGGGCGTACATCAGGTGCAGGATGGCGTGCTCGATGCCGCCGATGTACTGGTCGACGGGCATCCACTTGGACGCCGCTTCCTTCGAGAACGGCATGTCCTCGTTCCACGCGTCGGTGAAGCGCAGGAAGTACCAGGAGGAATCGACGAAGGTGTCCATCGTGTCGGTCTCGCGCAGGGCCGGCTCGCCGTCGATGGGACAGGTCGTGTTGAGGAAACCCTCGTGGAAGCGCAGCGGTGACTCACCCGTCGGCCGGAACTCGACATCGTCGGGCGCCAGCACCGGCAACTGGTCTTCGGGCACGGGGACGACGCCGTGGTCGGGGCAGTAGACGACGGGGATCGGGCAGCCCCAGAAGCGCTGGCGCGACACCAGCCAGTCGCGCAGCCGGTAGTTCACGGTGCGCACGCCGATGCCCTTTTCTTCCAGCCACTCGATGGCTTTGCGAATGGCGCGTTCCTTGTCGAGGCCGTTGAGCCACTCACTGTTGATGGCGGGGCCGTCGCCTGTGTAGGCCTCGCCCTCCCAGTCGTCGGGCGGCTCGACGGTGCGGATGATCGGCAGCCCGTGGGTCTTGGCGAAGTCCCAGTCGCGCTGGTCCTCGCCGGGGACGGCCATGATGGCGCCGGTGCCGTAGCCCATCAGTACGTAGTCGGCCAGATACACGGGCACCGGCTGGCTGTTGAAGGGGTTGACGACGGAGCTGCCCGTGAACACGCCGCGCTTCTCGAGAGACCCCTCGGTGGTCTGACGCTCGACCTCCGTCTCCAGCGTCACGCGGTCGACGAAGGCTCGGACCTCGTCGCGCCGGTCAGGCGTGGTGAGCTCGTCAACGAGCGGGTGCTCGGGTGCGACGACGGCATACGTCATGCCGAACGTGGTGTCCGGTCGGGTGGTGAAGACGCGCAGCTTGACGTCTGGCCGGCCTTGCACCTCGAGGTCGAACTCGGCGCCCTCCGAGCGGCCGATCCAGTTGCGCTGCATGGTCTTGACCCGCTCGGGCCAGTCCAGCTGGTCGAGGTCGGCCAAGAGCTCCTCGGCGTAGGCCGTGATCTTCAGGAACCACTGCTCGAGGTCGCGCTTGACGACGACGTCACCCGACCGCTCGCAGGTGCCGTCGGCCAGCACCTGCTCGTTGGCCAGCACGGTCTGGCAACCCGGGCACCAGTTGACCGGCGCCTTCTTGCGGTAGGCCAGCCCGGCGTCGAGCAGGCGCAGGAAGATCCGCTGGCTCCACTTGATGTACTCCGGGTCGTGGCTGCGGACCTCCCGCCGCCAGTCGTACTGGGACCCGAGGCGAAGGATGGAAGCCTTCAGCTCGGCGATGCGCTCGTCGGTGAACGAGCGGGGATGGACGCCGGTCTTGAGGGCGGCGTTCTCGGCGGGGAGCCCGAACGAGTCGAACCCCATCGGCGTGAGCACGCCGTAGCCGTGCATCGTCCTGTGGCGGACGATCAGGTCGCCGAACGTGTAGTTCCGCACGTGCCCCTGGTGCGCCGGCCCGCTCGGATACGGGTACATGCACAGGCAGTAGAACTTCGGCCGCGGGTCGTCGTTGTCGACCTGGTACGTCCCGCGCTCGACCCAGTAGTCCTGCCACTTCTTCTCGACAGCCTGAATGTCGTAGGCCGCAGCCACGCCTTCGATGCTAACGGTGGCCTTGGCGTTGACTACCCTGGCTCGACCCGGGGGTGTAGCTCAGTCCGGTAGAGCACCTGCATGGCATGCAGGGGGCCGTGGGTTCAAGTCCCATCACCTCCACGTTTTCGCGAAGGCCGCTATGCGAAGGCGGCTACGGGCGGCCGGCGCCGACGAGGGAGTCTCGGTAGATCGAGTCGTAGCGGACCACGGCGCCCGTGTAGGGGGCGTCGATCATCTGGCCGCCGCCGACGTAGATGCCGACGTGTTCAATCGGCGTGTAGAAGAAGACCAGGTCGCCGGGCTGAAGCTGGGACACGGCGATGTGGGCGATGGCGTCGTACTGCATGGCCGCCGAGTGCGGGAGCCCGACACCGCCGGCGCGCCACGAGTACATGGTGAGGCCTGAGCAGTCGAAGTTGTCCGGGCCGGCGCCCCCGTACACATAGGGCTTCCCCAGTTGAGCCTTCGCCGTCGCCACGGCCGTGGCCGCTCCGGCCTTCACGGGCGGAGGAGCGCCGGTCGGCGCCGATGACGGAGCCGGCGAGGGAGGCGAAGGCGACGACGGCCGAGCTGTCGTCGGTGGCGACGCCGGATGGGCGGTCGTCGGCGCGGCGCTGCCCGGCTTCGTCGGGGCGGCGGTCGGCACCGGGGC
>CADDZP010000173.1 GCA_902812475.1 Actinomycetota bacterium
GGCCTGGCCGCCGCCGAGGGTCACGCCGCACGTGCCGGCGTAGGCGGCGGGCAGCGGGTAGGGGCCGATGGGCGAGGCCTGCGGGTCGGGGTCGCCGTAGATCTGGACACCGGGCTCGGCCACCACGTTCTTGGCCTCGGCCTTGCGGTACTGGTCCATGTTGTGCGGCTGGCCCTTGCCCCCGTCGCACTGCATCTCGTCGCTGACGCTGCCGCTGCTGCACGCCTCGGGATCCCACTTCTTGCCCGAGTAGTCGTAGACGTCGCGCTGACCCTTGGAGCCGCCCTGGTACACGGTCGTCTGGCGGGAGTAGACGCCGATGCAGGTGTTGTCGGCGCACGACCCGAACCCGCCGTCGGCGACGGGGACGGGGTTGGTGAGGAACGGCGCCGGGCTGCCGGGATTCGCGGTGATGGCGGCCAGCCAGGTGGCGACCTCCGCCGGATGCCAGTTCACGGTGATGGCGCCGCCGTCGGACGGCCCGTTGGCGGAGTGGCTGCTGCCGGTGTTGGGCTCGGGCGTGCAGTCCGGGATGCCGGTGCAGTCGCGATGGACGCCGTCGTGCTCACCGGTGTCGAGGTTGTCGTCGGCGCCCAGGTAGAGCTTGGCGCCCTGGGCCAGGTTGGCGGTGGAGCCGTCGGGCGTGCCGGTCGCCAACATCGGCGGGATGATCGACGGATTCGGCGCCTGACCGGACGGGGTCATCGAGCACGGCGGATGGTCACTCTGCCCGGTCAAGAACAGCACCTCGTCGATCGGGAGCGTCGCCACGTCGAACACGCCGCAGCTGTCGGGCGTGAACGGCTGCCAGCCCGTGTCGCCGCCACCGCTCACGCCGAGGCCACCGCCGTCCGAGTTGCTGTTGACGCTGTAGTCGAAGGCATGGACGTTCTGCTGCTGCGGCTCCTGGGCCGTGCCGAACTGGACGTAGCGGGCCCCGCTGCCGTCCTCGACGTTGACCTTGAAGTTGTGGCACCCGGGCTCGGCGCCTTGGAAGTTGTTGGCGTCAGCCCAGATCGAGCAGTCCTGCTCGCTTGGCTGGTATCCACCGCCGCTCACGGCTGCCGCCACACCGGCGGAGAGCATCCCGCCGATGACGGCGAACAGAGCGACCAGAACGATGCGTCGAGTGCGGACGCGGCTCATCGAGGCTTCCCCTCCCCAGGAGACGTTGTTCCGCCACTGATTCGCCGTTCGGACCCGATTTCCTGCTCGTGACTGACACCGTCGTCAGATTTGTGGCAGGCGATCGGAGCCCGCTTCTGGGGTCAGATCGGCGAATCGGTGAGGGCGACGTCGACGGTCTTGGTCTCGGTGAAGGCTTCGATCGACTCGAGGCCGCCTTCGCGACCGAGGCCCGAGGTCTTGTAGCCGCCGAACGGGGTGTTGGGCATCACCATGAAGCCGTTGACGCCGATCGTGCCGGCCCGGAGGCGCTTGGCCACCCGGTGGGCCCGCTTCACGTCGCTGGTCTGGATGCCGGCCCCCAGCCCGTAGGTCGTGTCGTTGGCGATGCGGATCGCCTCGTCCTCGTCGGCGACAGGGATGGCGGACAGCACGGGCCCGAAGATCTCCTCCTGGGCGATCGTCATCTTGTTGTCGACGTCGGCGAACAGCGTGGGGTTCACCCAGTTGCCCGACGCCAGCTCACCGCCCGGGCGGTCGCCGCCGAACACCAGGCGGGCGCCCTCCTCCTGGCCCTTCTCGATGTAGCCCATCACCCGGCCCAGTTGGCGCTGGTTGATGATCGGCCCCGACGTCGTCGCCTCGGAGAACGGGTCGCCGTAGGTGATCATCTGGGTGATGGTGCCGGCCTTGTCGACGAAGTCGTCGTAGATCGTCCGGTTGACGAGGGCGCGGGTCTGGCAGACGCAGCCCTGGCCCGACATGCCCCACGTCACCATGCCCATGGCCGACATGGCCGCCATGTCGACGTCGACGTCGTCGAAGATGAGGTTGGCGCTCTTGCCGCCCAGCTCGAGCGACACCCGCTTGATGCCGTCGGCCGACGCCGCCAGGATGCGCTGACCCACGGCCCGGCTGCCGGTGAACGTCACCTTGTCGACGAGCGGATGGGTGATGAGCGCCTCACCCGTCGCGTGGCCCTCCCCGAGCACCAGGTTGAAGACGCCGGGCGGGAAGCCCACCTCGGCCAGCAGCTCGGTCATCCGGATGACCGCCAGTGACGCGTACTCCGACGGCTTCATCACGACGGTGCAACCGGTCGCCAGCGCCGGCGCTGCCTTCTGGGCGAACAGGAACACGGGCGCGTTCCACGGGATGATGGCGGCCACGACGCCGACGGGCTCGCGCAGCGTGTAGGAGAAGTACTCGGCGCCGGTGAAGTGCGGGATGGTGTCGCCGACCAGCTTGTCGATCCAGCCCGTGTGGTAGTCGAAGATGTCGGCCGCGAACGAAGCCGACACCTGGTACATCGAGGAGAAGTTGATCGGCAGGCCGTTGTCCAGGCTCTGCAGCCGGTTGATCTCGTCGGCGTTGTCGGTGAGGGCCTCGATGTAGCGGCGCAGGAGCATCTTGCGGTCGCGCGCCGCCATGCGCGGCCACGGGCCGTCGTCGAAGGCGCGTCGGGCTGCCTGCACGGCGCGGTCGACGTCGGTGGCGTCGGCCACGGCGAAGGACGTCACCTCCTCGTTGGTGGCGGGATGGACGTGGGTCCACGTGGCTCCATCGGCGGACTCGCACCACTGCCCATCGATGTACAGACGGCCAGTGCCGACGTGCAGCTCGTCGCGATGCGGCAAGACCGAGATGCTCACAGGAAAACCTCCTTCACCACATTGGCGTTGTTGTCTCCGGGCACCAGGCTCACGTCGACGCCGACGAGCTCGTCGGCCTCCGCGTTCGCGAGCAAGGCGGGATCGAGGATCTTGGCGTAGGCGCGCGATCCGTCGTTCAGGTCGCAGACGGCGAGGCCCCACTCGGCGTCGCCGCTGCGCCCGTGGGCCACGGTGTAGGTGGCGATCGTGGCCCGCCCGGCGTGGCTGTCGGTGATCGGCTTCTTCGGCTGGGCGCCGTCGATCGCAGCCTGCAATTCGGAGCCTTCGACGGGCCGGAGCGGCGCGGTCGGCGGCTCCGATGAGTACACGGCGTAGACGTGCTTGGACATGTGCATGCCGACGCCGCTCACCAGCCCGAGCGAGCCCGGGTCGGCGCGCAGGACGTCGGTCATGGCGGCGATCGAATGGGTCATGTAGTCGCTGCCGGCGCCGCCGGAGAACGGCAACCCGCCGGTGACAGTGACGGGCCGGTCATACACACCCTCCTGAAAGCCCAGAGCGTCGCGGGCGAACAGCACCGAGCTGGCAAAGCAGCTGTACAGGTCGAGATGGGCGACATCGTCGACGCCCGCGCCCGCCATCTCGAGGGCGGCCCGGCTGACCTGGGCCATGGCCTCCGACCTCCACAACTCGGGGCGCTCGGCGATGTACCAGGGGTCGTTGCCGTACGCCCATCCTCGAATGTAGACGCGCCGGTCGGCGGGGATGTCGAGAGCGTCGGCCTTCTCGTGGCTGGCGACGATGAGCGCCGCCGCCATGTCGACGTCCATCACCGACACCATGTACTTGGTGTACGGGTACCCGACCAGGCGGTTGGCGGGCGTGGGCGTGATGAGGTCCTCGACGGTCCGCTCGAGCGGGAACCAGGCGTAGGGGTTCTCGGCCGCGATCGTCGTCATTGGCGCCATCAGGTTGCCGAGGCGGAGGCGGTAGCCGTCGGGCAGGCAGCCCAGATGGGCCCGGCGGGCGATGTCGAAGACGGGGAAGGTCAGCCACGCCTGGAAGACGTCGTGGGCAACCTCGGCCGGGTGGAAGGGCGCCTCGAACGGGAACGGCACCTTCTCAGGGTTGCGGTGGCTCCACGGGAGCTTGCGCCCCTGCTTCTTGGCCCGGCGCACGGTGTCCAGCGCCTCGGCGCCGGTGACGAGCGCCAGGTCGTACTCGCCCCGCATGATCGACTCGGCCGTGTCGTTGACGAGGACCTGGGGCGTTGTGCCGCCGATGCCGCTGTAGAAGCGGTGCTTCGGTGCGGCGCCGAGCCGCTCGGACAGGCGGGCGACGGGATCGTCGTACGGCCACGTCTGGCAGTAGACGATCTGCATGCTGTCGACGTCGGCGGCCAGGCCCGGGACGCCGGCGTCTTCGGCCGCGGCCCGGGCCACCTGGTCCCACATGTCGAGGGGCTCGGGGGCGTCGACGGGATCGGGGTTGACGGGCCGCCACGTGCGCTGGGCCACCCCGATGAGGCACGGCGTGCGCGGGTCGACAGGCACCGACTACCGCCAGTGCATCCGGGTCGCCAACGCCGTCGGCCGCGGACGCGCCGAAGGCGCCGCCCCGGATGACCGCCAAGAAGACAGCGCGGAGGGCGAGGCCGCTTCGCCGGTCGCCCGGAGCACGACCAGCTCGGCCGAACGGAACGAAGCGAGTGAGGGCGAGATCATTTGCCTTGCCAGACCGGGGGGCGCTTGTCGGCGAAGGCCTTGGGGCCCTCCTTGGCGTCCTCGGTCTGGAAGACGCGGCCACTGATCTCGGACTCGATCTTGTAGGCCTCTTCCATGCCGACGGCGAGGCCCTTCAGCACGCTCTCCTTGGTTGCCTGCACGGCGAGCGGTGCGTTGGCGGTGATGCGCCGGGCCCAGTCGTGCGCCCGGTCCATGAGCTCGTCCCGCTGGACGATCTCGTTGATCAAGCCGAGCTCGAGGGCCCGCTGGGCGGAGAAGCGCTCGGCCGTGAGCAGGAACTCCATGGCCGCTGGGAAGGTCAGCTGCCTCGGCAGGCGCACGGTGGTCCCGCCACCGGCGAACAGCCCGCGCTTGGGCTCCATGACGCCGAAGGTGGCGTCGGGCGTGGCGATGCGGATGTCGACGCCGCCGAGCATCTCCATCCCTCCGGCGACGGCCGGCCCGCCCACGGCGGCGATGATCGGCTTGTAGATCTCGACGTTGCGCAGGACGGCGTAGACGCTGTCGGACAGCCGGCACCCGTCGATCTCCTTGACGCCGCCCGCCTGGATCTCCTTCTGGAGCTTGGTGACCTGGGGGATGAACGTCTTGAGGTCGGCGCCGGCCATGAAGGCGTCGCCGACGCCCGTGACGATGGCGACCCAGACGTCGTCGTCCTTCTTGAAGCGGCGCCACGCCGCGGCCAGGTCGCGGAAGTGGTACATGTCCAGCGCGTTGCGCGCCTCGGGCCTGTCGATGGTGATGACGGCGACGTGGTCGTCCGTCTCATAGTGGATCGGCATATTTCCCTGACACGATAGTCAGGGAGCTTTCCGACTCGCCCTAGCCCTCCCAGGGGCAGGCCTCGTCGATGCCGAGCACCCGCAGGAAGCGGCCGAGGCCCATGAAGATGGCGACGCAGAGGCCGAGGTCGACGATCTCGTCGTCGCCGAACTGGGCGCGCAGGCGGGCGAAGAACTCCTCGTCCATGCTCGTGTGGTCGACGACGAAGCGCTCGGCGAACTCGATGGCCAGCCGTTCACGGTCGGTGTAACCGGGCCACGACCGGTACTCGGCCACGTGGGCGTAGAGCTCTTCAGATGCTCCCTGCTGCGCCACCGACGCAGCCCTGAAGTTCAGTCATATGGGGCAGTCGTTGAGCTGGGCGACTCGCATGCGCGCCGCCTCGCGCTCGCGTGCCGGCAGCTTGCTGCGGTGGTAGGCGGCGTCGCTCATCTTGGCCGCGGCGCCGCCCATCTCCGGGCGGAGCATCCACACCTGGGCGGCGTCGCCGCCTTCGCCCTCGGGAATGTCGATGCGCGCCATCGGCGAAGCCTACGGCGCCCGTCGGAGAGCTACCGGACCAGATGGGCGAGGTGGTAGAGGCCGTACCCGAGCACGGCGATGAACGCCAGTTCGGCGACCAGGCCCACGAACACCAGGCCCACCGACACGTTCACCCGAACCACCGATCGCAGCGTCTCCACCTGACATCCCTCCAGCGTCTGCCGCCTCCGCCAACCAGAGAACGACGGGGCGGCGTCGGCCTTACGGTCCTACGATCCCGGCCCGATGGGGCTGCTCGAGGGGAGAAGGGGTGTCGTCACCGGAGGGGCGTCCGGCATCGGCCGGGGCGCGGCCCGGCGGCTGGCCGCCGAGGGAGCCCGGGTGGCCATCGTCGACGTCGACGGCGACGCCGCGGCCAAGGTCGCGGCCGAGCTCGACGGGCTCTCCTACGGGGTCGACGTACGGGACACCGACGCCGTGCGCGAGGCGTTCGACGACGCCGCAGCCGACCTCGGCGGTCTCGACGTCGTGTTCAACAACGCAGGAACCGGAAGCATCGCCCGCCTCCACGAGTACGACCCCGCAGAGTTCAAGCGTGTCGTCGACGTGAACCTCCTCGGCGTCTGGAACGGCATCAGAGCGGCCGTGCCCCACATGCTCGCTGCCGGTGGCGGGAGCATCGTCAACACCTCCTCCATCAGTGGGCTGCGGCCGTCTCCCGGCGAGGGTCCCTACGCGGCAGCCAAGGCGGGCGTGACCGCCCTCACCCAGTCGGCGGCGCTGGAGTACGGCTCCCGCGGCGTGCGCGTCAACGCCGTGGCGCCGGGCGCCATCTGGTCGGCGATGACGACGCCGCTCCTCCAGCTGGGTGAGTGGGAGCAGGAGTGGACGCGGCGCACGCCGCTCGGCCGCATCGGCGACCCCGAGGACATCGGCGACGTCGTCGTGTTCCTCTGCTCCGACCTGTCCCGCTACATCACCGGCCAGGTGATCGTGGTCGACGGCGGGATGACGCTTCACGGCGCGGGCATCGACGGCGTCCTCGACTTCGTGATGGGGATGGTCGAAGGCGGGCAGTAGCTTCGCCTCGATGCTGGATCCTCGTCACACGTTTCGCATCGAGTTCTGCGTTCCCTGAAACTACGTCCCCCGTGCCGTCGGTCTGACGGACGAGTTGCTCAACGGCTGGGCGCCGATCATCGAGGACATCGACCTCGTGCCGTCGTCCGGCGGGCGCTTCGAGGTGACGCTCGACGGGGATCTCCTCTTCTCCAAAGCCGCCCTGGGCCGCCACGCCGAGCCTGGCGAGATCGCCGGGATGGTGCGCGAGCGCCTCGGCCCCCAGATCGATCGCGATTGACTCACCGGTCGAGCAGCAGGCCCATCACCACCGCGTCCCAGAGCTCGCCGTTGCGGCGGGGGTAGTGGCGGTGCAGGTAGCCCTCCTGCTCGAAGCCGAACTTGCGGTAGAGGGCGAGGGCGGCCTCGTTGTGGGGCCAGGCCTGCAGGGCGACCTTGTGAGCACCCGCGCCGCGGGCCCACTCGATGGCAGCGGTGAGCAGCGCCGAGCCGACGCCGCGCCTCCGGGAGTCTGCCGCCACCATCATCCCGAGGTCGGC
>CADDZP010000174.1 GCA_902812475.1 Actinomycetota bacterium
GGCCACGTCGGCGACGTCGCCGACGTGGCCGACGTCGCCCGCCAGACGGGCGTCGCCGCAGTCATCATCGCCGGTACGGCCGTCCGGGCCGACGTGCTCTTGCAGATCGACGCCGCCCTGCAGGCGGCCGACGTCGAGATCCGCCTCACGCCGGGCCTGCCGCATGTGAGCCCGTCGCGCATCACAGTCCGACCCCTCGACGGTCTCGCCCTCCTGTCGCTCGACCGCCGGGAGTTGGGGATCCGCCAGGCCGCCCTGAAGCGGATGTTCGACGTGGTCACGGCCACGATCCTGTTCGTCGTCGCCCTGCCCGTGATGATGGTCGTCGGCCTGCTCGTGCGCCTGACGAGCCGCG
The DNA here is from genome assembly GCA_902812475.1 of Actinomycetota bacterium. GTDB lineage: Bacteria > Actinomycetota > Acidimicrobiia > Acidimicrobiales > AC-14 > CADDZP01. The sequence goes on from CADDZP010000174.1 coordinate 356, forward strand.
GACCGGCGCTGTTCCGCCAGGAGCGCATCGGCAAGGGCGGCCGCCCGTTCGTGATGTACAAGTTCCGGAGCATGGTCGTGGGCGCCGAGGAGCTCCACGAAGACCTGGTCCAGGCCACCGGGGCGGACACGGTGCTGTTCAAGCTGCGCGAGGACCCGCGGGTCACACGCGTCGGCCGCGTCCTGCGCCGCTGGGCCCTCGACGAGCTGCCGCAGCTGTGGAACGTCGTGAAAGGCGACATGAGCCTGGTCGGCCCCCGCCCGGCCCTGCCCGGCGAGACGGCGCGCTACTCCAATCGCCTCCGCACCCGCCTCCAGGTGAAGCCCGGTCTCACCGGCCTGTGGCAGGTGAACGGTCGCCACGAGCTGCCGTTCGCCGACTACATCCGCTACGACCTCTTCTACGTCGAGAACTGGAGCCTGGGCCTCGACCTCTACGTCATAGGGAAAACCGTTCCAGCCCTCCTCGCGCGACGCGGCTCGTATTGAGCTGTTCTTTCGCCGGCCGCTCGCGCCGCCGAAGGCGGCCTCCGCGGATGGCGGCGATCGCCGGCCGAGGGCCGGCCTCCGGGGGGTAGCTCGAAGGGGGGGCCCTGCCCCCTTCGAAGGAGGTTCGGTAGGTTCGCCGGTCGTATGACTGCGCACCTCAATCCACCCCACGGCGGGACGCTGGTCGACCTCGTCGTCTCCGAAGACCGCGCCGCCGAGCTGAAGGCACAGTCGAAGGACTGGCCCTCGTGGGACCTCACCGCTCGCCAGCTGTGCGACCTGGAGCTCCTCGCCAACGGGGGCTTCTCGCCGCTGACCGGCTTCCTCGGCAAGGCCGACTACGAGTCGGTGTGCTCGTCGATGCGCCTGGCCGACGGCACCCTGTGGACGCTGCCCGTCGTTCTCGATCTGCCCGACGAGGTCGCCGAGGGCCTGCAACAGGGAACGATCCTCGCCCTGCGCGACGACGAAGGCGTGATGCTCGCTGCCATCGAGGTGCAGGAGCTGTACCGCCCTGACCGGGAGCAGGAGGCGAAGGCGGTCTACGGCACCGACAACGTCGAGCACCCCGGCGTCGCCCACGTGCTCCAGCGCACCCACCCCGTCTACGCGGCCGGGCGGCTCGAGGTCATCCAGCTGCCGGTGCACTACGACTTCCGCCGCCTGCGTCTCACGCCCGCCGAGCTGCGGGCCGAGTTCGACCGCCTCGGGTGGCAGAAGGTCGTCGCCTTCCAGACACGCAACCCGATGCACCGGGCCCACCTCGAGCTGACGATGCGGGCGGCCAAGGACGTCGAGGCCAACCTCCTCATCCAGCCGACGGTCGGCATGACCAAGCCGGGCGACGTCGACCACTACACCCGGGTTCGCTGCTACGAGGCCCTCATGGGCCGCTATCCGCGGTCGACGGCGATGCTGTCACTGCTGCCGCTCAGCATGCGCATGGGCGGCCCGCGCGAAGCCGTCTTCCACGCCACCATCCGCAAGAACTACGGCTGCAGCCACTTCATCGTGGGTCGTGACCACGCCGGTCCGGGCAAGGACTCGTCGGGCACGCCGTTCTACGGTCCCTACGACGCCCAGGAGCTGCTGCAGAAGCACGAGGACGAGCTGGGCGTCGAGATGGTGCCGTTCCGGATGATGGTCTACGTCGAGGACCTCGACGCCTACTACCCCGAGGACGAGGTCCCGGAGGGCAAGCGGGCCCTCAACATCTCCGGCACCGAGCTGCGCCAGCGCCTGGCCGAAGGCAGCCACATTCCTGAGTGGTTCACGTTCCCCGAAGTGGCCGAGGAGCTCCGCCGCAGCTACCCGCCGCGCACCGAGCAGGGCTTCACCGTCCTGTTCACGGGTCTGTCGGGCTCAGGGAAGTCGACGATCGCCAACGCCCTGATGGCCAAGTTCCTGGAGATGGGTGGCCGCCCCGTCACGCTCCTCGACGGCGACCTGGTGCGCAAGCACCTGTCGTCCGAGCTGGGGTTCTCCAAGGAGCACCGCGACATCAACATCCGCCGCATCGGCTACGTGGCATCCGAGATCACCAAGAACGGTGGCATCGCCATCTGCGCCCCCATCGCGCCGTACGACTCGGTGCGCAAGGAGGTGCGGGGCATGATTGAACCCCTCGGCGGCTTCATCCTCGTGCACGTCGCCACGCCGGTGGAGGTCTGCGAGCAGCGCGACCGCAAGGGCCTGTACGCCAAGGCGCGCGCCGGCATCATCCCCGAGTTCACCGGGGTGTCCGACCCTTACGAGACCCCCGAAGACGCCGACGTCACCATCGACACCGAAGCCACCACGCCCGAGGAAGCGGCCCAGCAGGTGCTCCTCCACCTCGAGCACGAGGGCTACATAGGCCCGTCGACCTGAACCTTTCGCGCTCGCAAGCAAAGCTTGCTCGGCGAGCTACAACGGAGCTGCGGGTTTCGCGGCAAAGCCGCTCACCCTCCGCCAACTGCTCCTTGGCCGTCAGCCGGAGGCGTGTCGCTCAGCGGCGGGCGACGGTGAAGATGCCGGCGAGGGCGACCAGGCCGATGCCGAGGACGATGATGAGCCCGCTGGTGAGGTAGTCGCGGAAGGCGCTGCTCGCCGGCTTGTAGACGGCGCTCTTGGCGATGCCGGCGTACACGTGCCAGTTCAGCTCGGGGACGGCCTGGCCGACATAGAGGCGCTGCTTGCCGTCGAGGTCGGGGAGCACGGCGCCCTTGGTGGAGTCAGCGCGGGCGAGCGCCGACGCGTCCAGGGGCTTGCCGATGGACTGGGTGGGGTCGATGGAACGGGACACGACCTTGTCGCGCTTGGCCGTGGTGACGAGGTACTCGAGGGAGTCGCCCGGGTAACTGTCGGCGGCAAAACGCTCCTGCAGCGTGCGCGCCAGAGGGGTGAGGTCGATCGAGACGACGAGCGCGCCCGGCGGGGTGACCTGCGGCGGGGCGTTGGGCGCCGGGATCGGGGCGGCGACGAACAGCGACGACTTCTTCGTCAGCGGGTCGTTCAGGGGACCGAGCACCACGGCGGCGTTCTGCTGGATGACCGGGGTCAGCCACTGGGCGTCGGCGTAGGGCTTCGAACCGGCCTGTACGAGCGTCTGGTCCGACGAGCACAGCACGCCGCCGTCGGGAAGCACGATGCTGAGCACGCCCGACGTGAAGCTGCGGAACGACTGGAAGTTGAGGTTGCAGCGGTCGGGCGGGTAGGCGGCGAGATTGCCGCCGGTCACCTGGCCGAGTGACGTACCCGACCGGACGATCAACGCCCGCAGGTCAGGGATCGACCCGCTGATCGACTCGGCACCGGCCGTCTTGCTCTTGCCGGTGATGCCGGCCGCGAGTCCGGCCTCGAACCTGGCGTTGCGGGCGCCCTCGTCGCGCGCCCGCCGGTAGTCCTTGGAGACCACCAGCACGCCCGACAAGATCACGAGGGCGATCGTCACGAGCACGACGACCACCAGGTGGGCGCGCAGCGACCAACCCCGCCGTCGCGAGCGCGGCGTCACCGGATCGGGGCGTTCGGTGGTCGGGAGAGAAAGGCCGTCAGTCGGCGCCGTCATGGGCTCCGCCCCTCGTCGTGCCGCGCTTGGCGGCGCTGTTCCTTGCCGGAGCGATCGCCGGCGAGCTCCGCTGCCGGCCTCCGCTCATGGGCTGGGAGCCTACGTCCCGGGCTCCAGCAGCAGAGGTATCGCCGGCCGGTAGCTTGACCGCCCATGCGGGTCACCATGCTCTTGTGCGACGCCGCCCAGGTGGCCGAGGGGAAGCTGTTCATCCTGGGCGGCGGCTGGAGCATCACCGGCGCCCAGATGGGGCCCAGCGCCATCGCCCTGAAGCTCGAGGTCCCGTGGGACCAGACCAACGTCGCCCACCACTGGGAGCTCTACCTGGTCGACGCCGACGGCCGGCCCGTGACCATCCAGACCGACGAGGGCCAGCAGGCCATCGAGGTGCGCGGCGACTTCGAAGTCGGTCGCCCACCGGGGTTGCCCACCGGGGCCCCCCTCGACGTGCCCATCGCCGTCAACCTGCCGCCCCTGCCCGTCGAGGGCGGCGAGCGGTACGAGTGGCGACTGACCGTCGACGGCGAGACCGACGAGTCCTGGACCGTGGCCTTCTCGACCCTCACCGTGACGGAGCCGGCATGAGCGAGCACCGACCCCTGGTCTCGCCTCCGCTCTGCTCCGGCTCGCTCGGCGTTCCAAGCGCAGCGGAGGAGCGCAGCTCCAGCAAGCAGAGCGTCGTTGGCATCTCAGCGCCCGAAGGGCGCTGTTAGATGCCCCGTTATGCGCCGCCGCCGGAGTCGGCGGCCCCGCCTCCTGACGAGTCGTCGGTGCGGCGTTGGTCGTGGCGGGCCAAGGCGCTCGCCGTCCTCGCCACCTTCGGGATGGTCGTGGCCTTCGTGTTCGAGTTCCTACCGCCGACGAGCAGCGGCCCCGACACCACGTCGACGACCGTGGCCGTGACGACGACGGCCCCACCGTCCCCGCCGACGAGCTTGTGACCTGCTTACGACGGCGGGTGGGTGAGCGGGATGTTGCCCCAAGAGCGGTTGCGCCAGTAGCGGTTAGGAGACTGACTGCTGAGCAAAGCCGAGCACGCATCTCGCCGGCCATCGACGCCGCTCGCTGCGTTCTGGTCCTCGCCTTACGGCTACGGGGAGGGCTTCGTCCTGCGGCCTTGCGAGCGACGCCGAATGACTCGGCGATCTGCGCACTCCATTTGCTCAGCAGGTTCCCTAGCCGCCGCTCGGCGGCGGGGACGATCCTTGGGTTGTCGTCACGCCTTGGGTCGTCGTCGGCTGGGAAACGGTCGTCGGTGTCGGCTTCGGGGTCGTGGGCGTCGGGTTGGGCTTGCGCGCCGCCGTGGTCGGCGTCGAACGGCGGGCGGTGGTCGTCGCCCCCCGCGCCGTGGTCGTTGCCGGGGCCTCCGACGTCGTCGACAGAGCGCTCGACGAGGTCGACTCGGCCCCGGTCGTGGTCGTGGCCGACGTCGACGTCTCGACGGCCAGGCTGATGGGCCGGGGGTTGCCGGCCGACTTGGGCAGCCCGGCGATGGCCACCCCGATGGCCCCGCACGCGGCGAGGAGCACGACGATGCCGGCGCGCGTCGCCGCCGGGCCCCGCAGATCCATGCCGAGAGGCTACGGGACTGCCGCGTGTCGGTCGTTTACCCGGTCAAGTTGGCAGCGGCAACCACCGGTATCGGCGGACGGGCGTTCGGCAGTGTTGTTGTCGTCGTGGTGGTCGTGCCGATCGGCGGTCCCGGTGTGACGGTGAAGGTCCGCTGCTGCGTGCCGAACGCCTCGTCTTGGACGTAGCAGTCCATGCTGAGGGTATAGCTGCCTGATGGGAAGTCCTGCGGCACGGGCAGATCGCCTGCAAACGTGGTGTCCGGCTGGACCGTGTATGAACGATGTGTCTCGATTGGTTGGCCGCCGTCGTCGGCTCGCCGTCCGAGGCTCACAAACGCCCGTTCGCCGGGGCTCCCCTGCCACTCGCACTTCCCGCTGACCCGGATGTCGGTGCCGGGCGGGCCGCTTGGCGGGCTGAAGTCGAACTCGCTCGAGGTGCCCGGCTTCTCCTGCTGGGCAGTTGCGGTCGTGACGGCCGCCGATCCGGTGGCGACGGCCAGGGCGACCGCCACCGCCAGCATCCGCCGCCGCCTCATCGGGCCACGCCGGGCGTGTCGGTGTTGTTCAGCAGTCCCCCGTCCCAGTTGCCGGGCAAGGGGATGTCGGTGGAGTTCCCGTAGTTCAGCGTCGGCCCGTTCTGCGCGTTCTGCAGGTTGTTGTTCATGTACCAGGTGATGCCGCGCACGACGGCCACGCCGTCGGCGCCGTTGCCGTCCCAGTCCCCGGCGACGGGGCGATCATCGTAGTTCCCGTAGCTGAAGGTGGGCCCGTTCTGGGTCCCGTTGAGGGCGTTGGTGAGGTACCAGGTCCCGGCGCGGAATACGCCGATGCCGTCGGTCTTGTCCAACAGGCTGCCGTTCCAGTTGCCCACCACGAACGTGTCACCCGAGACGTTGCCGTAGGCGAAAGCGGCGATGTCGCGGGTGCCGTCGAACTGGTTGGTGAGGTACCAGACGTTGCCCCTGATTATCCCGGGGGAGTCCTTGCCGTCGCCGTTCCAGTCACCGCACACAGGGATGTCGCCTGCTTGGCCATAGGTGAAGCCGCTGCTGTTGGAGCCGGTGAGCAGCCACACTCCGCCCCGGAACACCCCGGGGGTGTCGGCGCCGTTGCCGTCCCAGTCACACGTGAGGGCGACGTCGCCGTCCTTGACCCCGAAGGTGGTGGTGATGTCGGCCCCACCCGAAGTGTTGCTGTTGCGGAGGAGGAACGTGTACGCCGCCCCCCGGTACGACGCTACAGAGGGCGCCAGGCTGTTGAGGCTGCTGGCGTTGTCCCGGGAACCGGCAATGCCCGACGCAACACCGGTGCCGATGAAGTTGACGTTGGGGTTGGAGAACTGCAGCTTGACAGGACAGTTGGCCTCGCCCCCGCAGGGATCGGCGTAGGACATGACGTCGCGCCCGACGCCCGCCACCCAGTGACCGTGGCTGAACGGGTAGGGAGCGTTGGCACTCTGGGAGTTCTCGGGGTTGTGGTCGCCTCCCAGGTTGTGGCCCAGCTCGTGGCTCAAGGTGTACTTCGACTGGCAGCCACCGACAGCCGCGGACACCGAGTAGGCGAGGTTCTGGGAGCCCGGCGGAAGCGAGTTGTCGTGCCCGACCCCACATTGCGTCGGTGTCTGGTTGGGCAAGACGAGGGTAACGAGGTCTGCCTGGTACTGTTCTCGGAGGAAAGTGACGTTGCCGATCCGCCCATTTTCCAGGTTCGACAGGTCGGTGCTCATGTTGTTCGGGTCTTGGCTGTAGGGGACCTGGGTCGTGGCTGCCAGCGCCACCCGTTGGGGCAGGCCCGAGGCGATGAACGCCGAGTTGGTGTTGTCGATCTGCTGCTGGATGTTGAACGTGCCCAGGTTGACCTGGTTGGTGTAGGCGA
>CADDZP010000175.1 GCA_902812475.1 Actinomycetota bacterium
CGCCGGAGGTCAGCCGGCAGCGGTCAACGGCCGTACGACGCAAGCGCCCGGAGTGGGACCGTCGACCGCATCGGCGCCGAGTACGTCTTCCGGTGGGCACCCACCGACGCAGACGACGGCGCCGCCGTCTGCGCCCACCTCGACGATCCCCTGCAACCCGCTGGCTCAGGGTCTCCAGCAGGCCCAGATCCAGCTGCCGTGCAAGGCTCCCGCTGTTGTCGCCCCGACCCGGACGACGCTTTAGCTATTCAGATCACTGGCGACAGTCAGCAGTTGTCAATTTCCGAGTGCGGGTCATCTCCAACCTCGCTCGAAGTCGTCGCCGACCTCGCGAATCTCGGCCTCATTGCTGCGCTTGGCGTATTGGACAAGCCTCCGAAGCGACTCATGCATACCGAGATGCACTAGAACTTCCCGGCCGGGGTTGGAGGTGACAGATGGGCCCTGCGGCTGATCGTCATGCTGCGGTGTTCTTCCGGTGCGAGTCAAGGACCTCGGCGGGTGTGCGGCCTCGCATGAAGTCGCTGTGATTGCGGCGTCGGGTGTTGTAGCGAACGAGCCAGGCATCGGCCTCGGCCTGGAGCTGGCGAACACCGTGGAACGAGCGTCGGTGGAACGCCGGCCGCCAGCACTCCTGGAGGGCCGTGCCCTGGAAGCGCTCGCACACGGCGTTGTGGTTGGGCGAGCGGGGCGGGATGCGATGCTGCACGAGGCCCTTGGTGGCCACCGCAGCGGCGAAGGACTTGGCCACCCACTCGGGGCCGTTGTCGGTGAGCACGGCCCGCACCGGGAAGCCCAGGCGCCGGAAGCGACGAACCACGTTGGCCAAGAAGCGGGCGGCGTCGGCGCCCGAGGGCGTCCCCACCATGAGGGCCATGACCGCCCAGCGGGTGGCGGTGTCCACGGCGGTGAGCTGGTAGACGCGGCCCACGCCTTTGAGGTTGCCGATGTAGAAGCTGTCCAGGGCCACGAGCTGTCCGGGGCCGGCCGCCCAGTGGCAGAAGCCGTAGAGCTCGTCGGAGGCCGCCGCCTCGGTGATCAGGCCGGTGGTAGCCGTCGCGATGGCAGCCGCCCGGGCCACTCGCTGGACCCGCCGACCGAGGCCGTGGTCGCAGAGGATCTTCTGCACGGTCGTCGGGGGCTGGCACATCGACCAGGAGGGCCAGGAGGCCATGCCCCTCGGGGAGCGGATCCGCAGCCTGCGCAAAAGAAGCCGGGTGGTCCCAGGCCGAACTCGCCGACAAGATCGGCGTCGACGCCGGGCGGGTGTCCCGCTATGAGGCCGGGCGCATCACGCCCTCCGCCGAGGCAGTGGTGCGACTGGCCGAGGTGTTGAACGTCTCCATCGACCACCTTCTCGTCGAGGGCGTGCCCCGCCGACCCCTGCACTCGGCCGAAGATGCCCTGGGCGATCGGTTGGCCGACGTGGGCGAGCTGGGCGCCGAGGACCTGCACCTGGTGCTGAGCTTCATCGACGCGCTGGTCACCAAGAACCGCCTCAAGGCCCTAGCCGGCGGGATCAGCTGAGCGCTGGTTCGGGCGAGCGGTTTGGGTGCCAGAACGGGACCCGGGACTCTTCCCAACGACGGAGGAGCGCTTCGGCGCTGTGTTTAGGTCTTGTAAGCCAGCTCGGAGTCGAAGATGGGGATTGCTTGCAGAAACTCGACGTGGAGTCCGTCGGAGAGCTCGAGCGGCGGGATGATGTCACCGACTGGGCGCACGACCAAGAAGCGGCGCATGTCCGTGCCCGCCCACAACAGGCCCTCCGCCGGCACGGTGTGGCCGTGGTCGAGCGTGACGCGCTCTCGTGTCGGGTAGAGGGCGAGTGCGGCCAAGGGACTGGCCACGTCGTCCTTCGCTGGCATCAAGCCCACGAAGAACTCGACGCGGTGGTCGGGGTCGCGATCAGCCATCACTCGGGCGCTCGCGCCCATCGTTGCGTAGAGGTTCACGCCTTCTGGGTTTGCGTCAGCGTTCCACTTGAAGATCTCGATCTCGAGCCCGTCGACTTCGAACCTGGCGTTTCTCGACGGCGCGCCCCACTTGGCGAGGTAGAGCTCGAGTAGTTCGTCGGGCTCAGGCAACCAATCGTCCGTCGGAGACGACTTGATGTCGTGGCCGTTCGCGTCGCCAACGATGAGCTGGGATCCCTGCCATCGGGCGGCAAGAAGCACTTCGCCGAACTCCAGCCGAGAAGCCTCCTGTCCGCTAGCCACAAGGCGGACCGACGTCTCGCACACCAAGATCCAGCCTTCGGCAACCGCGAAGGCGAAACGGATGTCCTCGTCAGTCGACACGACCACGGGCTCGCCTTCGGCACCGGCCAGGAGAACGATCAGGTGCCGCGCTGACCACCAGTAGGCCACGCTGTCGAGACGCCAAAGGCGAGGTCTTGCCAGCCGGGCTCATCGAACAACCAAGAGCGCTGGTAGTCGATCTCAACGTTGACGATCATCGAGCGCGGGGCGCCGGTGCGATCGACTCTGATTTGGACGACATGGTCGCCGACCACGAGCGTCGTCGGGGCCTGACTTCTCTCGGTCATGGGGTCGCCGTAATCAAGAGGATGGTTCCGTTCCAGTCGATGCCCCACGCCGACGTGATGTTCCATGTCGCACCGTCGGGCCCGTGAACGGGCCGGTCACCGAGAACTTCGTGCCGATCTGAGCACCCTCTCCGTTGAGCATGGGCACCGACGAGGACGCGCTCCCGAAGTTCTCGGAGAGGTGGGGCGAAGCGCTGGGTCGAGCGACGCCTTGTCGAAGCCCATCGAATCGCTGAAGACGCCCGCCTTGCTCGGGTTCTCGAGGAGGTATCCGAGCTTGCCCTCCGGGACCGTTACCCGGGAGGTGTCGAGGATGTCGCCCGCGCTATTCGCGACGAACCTTGGAGCCTCCGCCGCTCCCGTTTCTGCGGCAACAACGGCACGCCCGACAGATAGGAACCCCCTCACTGGGCCGAGCGCCGCCTGATGCGATACGACGCTTCCGCTTGTAGCGACGGGTACTGCGATCAGGACGACGACAAGAACGAGGACAGGCGGCACCACCGCCAGCCGGCCTGCGAGTTCACTCGGAGGAACGCTACTGCTCGACTTCGTAGCGCTCTCGAGCGCGTCGTGCGGCAGCCAGCTCGGTTGCACCGCGCCCGAACATGGGAGCCACTACCTCCTCGGAGGAGCGGCGGGTCAGATCCGCCCAAAAGAACTGAATCTCGCCTTCGTCCTCATCCCGCGTGAACCGGACACCGAAGCCGCGTTCGGCGAACCAATCGGCGATGGCTTGGAGCTCAGAGTTGTCATCCGTCGACATGTCGTCAGCCCCCCGCGTGACCAGAGATGAGTAGCCGGGTCGTAGTTCCACCCCTCACGCAAGAGGACGCCACGCTCGTAGTAAAGAGGCCAGTGTTGTTCGTCGGACTCCCAGCTGCGTCGACCGTCGCGTCCCGAATCGGATTGCCGGTCTTCATCTCCTGCAGAAGGACGCGCTCGTTCTGAGCCCAGTTCGCTTCGACAGAGCCTTGGTCGGGCAGTTGGCTCAGCAGCGTTCGCTCGCCTGGGCCGATCGCACCCTCGGCCGTGATGTCGGCCATCTTGCCAATCACCACCTGGTCCGCAGCGCCGCCCGCTTCTGCGGCAACAACGGAGACGACGTTCAGCGGCGACCGCGAGCTTGGCCTCGTGGCGTCGTCGCGGCACCGGCTCTCTCGGCAGCCGCGGCGGTGTCGGCGATCACGCTGCGCGTGTGCACGGCGCTCGTCGCGCTGTCGTAGCTGTACGCGTCCGACGACCACCGCAGCGGTGATACGAGTTGAACGAGCTGCCCTGAGCTGATGCCTAGGGTCAGAAGGAGGACGAGACCTGCGAATGGCCAGGTCCGGAGCCTAGGTAGCACCACCATCACCGACCCAGAGCGCAGAGACGTACTTGAGTTCCTCGCTCGCCATCGCTCCCGATCGCTCGGTGACCAGCTCGCCATTTCTGAACACGAGCCACACGGGCGTCTGATACCGAGCCTGAAGTGAGGGCGCCCAGCGCCTCAACTCGCCAACGTCGTCGAACGGGACAACCGCGACTTGAAGTCCCGGCACGTCGTGGACGAGATCAGCCGCTACTTGGATCGCGGCCCGATCTGTACCGCTCCATACGGCGACGCATGCAATGAGCCACGTTCCCCGCCGGAGTTGTGTCGGAAGCTCCGGCATCCCGAGGGGCAGGGAGTGAACGGACGAAGGAACTTCGAACCGTTGGACCCCGTCGGGACCCTCAACGAGAGGAAACACCGTGGGCCCGATCACGGCTCGTACGGGCCGACATTGCGTAGCCAGGTTCGGAGCATCCCGTCGGGGCCGACAGCCTGCGAGACATCGCCGCCCAGCAACTCGATCAGTCGACTGTGGGCTTCGACAGCCGGTCCGAAGTCAGCTGGATTCTCGAGCCAGACCGACCTGCCGGGTTTGACGATTCTCGCGATCTCCTCCACCAGCCCAGGCTGGTGGATCGGGATGTTCTCGGCCGTTACGAGATCTGCAGCGTTCGTTCGGAACGGCATGTCTTGGCCGACACCACGAACGAGATTTCGGAATCTTCCCTAGCGCGCCCTCCTCAGCTGGGTTCACGTTGACCGCGTTGTAGGCACGCTCCCCACCGACGTCGATGTCGACGAAGCTTCCGGTGCCGGACTCTGCGGCAACAACGGAAGCAACCGGAGACGGCGAGCCGCCGACGAACGACGACGGTCCGCTCCCGTCGGCGGTCGGCTGGACGCTCAACGGCAACCCGTTGCTCGAACGCGCCGACGCGACGTTGGCGCCGGCGTCGTAGCCGTAGGTCACCGACCTGGAGGCCGACGCGTGAACCGCCTCGCACGACGCCGCCACCGTCGCGAGAACGACGAATGTGACTACGACGAGACGGACGATCCGGTTCATCTCATCGAAGAACGCCGTCGATCGCGTCCGCGAGTTCTGCAACGGAACCGCTGAGCTCGTCCGAGAGTCCTCCCGGGTTGTCCGCGAGGAGCTGACGCAGATTCCAGCGAAGGCCCATGAGGATCTCCGAGGAGGTTGCGCCGCCTTCGAGGACGTGCTCGATCTTCGCAGCCCAGTCGTCGAGGCCGATCTCGCCAAGCTGGACGGCAATGACCCGGGCGTCTCCGTAGTAGTCGCGGGTCACCAGGCCCACCCCTTCGGTCCGAAGTACGAGAAGCCCGTGAAGTCGAAGCCGCCCGCCGGTCCGACTACCTCGAGCCCGCCGCCGAGGTTCTCGCCGACACCCGGAGCGAAGCGAGTGACGAATGATGAGCCGGGTCTAAGCGTGGCGCTCTCGAAGAAGTCGAGGTTGGCGACGTTCTCGGCAGGGATGCCATACCGGGCTGCGAACCCAGGTGTGCTCGGGTGTTCGAGCGCCCAGAACTGCGCACCGGTCGTCTCGCTCTTGAGCGTGGTGCCGACTCGATACAGCTGAGCGCCAGATTCGACCTGAGCCCGCGCCGCCATTGCCTCAGGCGCCGCCTCCTGCAACGCCGGACCGTACGGCGTCTCGACCGCCGGAATCCCCTCTGCGGCAAGTCGTCACTCATCCTTGGGCCAGTCCACCTCCCACCTCGCTCGATCGAAGTACGCGTCGAGCGCATGCGACTCGACCCAAATATCCCCCGCTTGGGCACCTGATGCATCTGGTCCAATATGGATGTAGTACCCCCCAGTTTCGCCGCTGTCGTCGTCGATACGAATCGTCTGACCCGCCCACCTTCCGGCGCGAATCAGCCCGGTCACTCCGAATTTGATTCGCCGCATGTCAGTCTTCGTAGAACGGGACATGGTTGTTGACATAGCTGAACGGGTCATCTGGGAAGAGTTCGAAGTGAACGTGTGGGACGTACGGGTCGTGGAGACCCTGGAGTGAACGAGGATCGATTCGGAACTGCCGGAGATTGTCAGCGCTTCTGAAGACCCCTGAGCCCGGCTTACCCAGCTCCGTGTATCCCTCTCCGAGGAAATCCTCCCCGGCCTGCAGGGCTTCCGAGGAGCCGAGGGAGTAACTGCTCGTGATGTTCCCGGCGCCGGCCGCCTCCGTCTCCGCGATGACGCGCGAGGCCGCACTAAAGGCGGGATCACCGATGTGAGCAGCGCCTGGGCCGGACCCAACTCCGGCGAGCTCCGTAGCGGACCCTTCTGCGGCAAGTCGTAGCGGCGCTAACTGCCCAGTGGGACGACCGACAGCGTCGGATCCGGTTGCGCGGTCGCCGGCCGATGCCTCGAGACGCGTGGCAAACGAACGCCCAAATGACGAACGGAAAAGGCGGTCATAGCTGTAGCGCGCCGTCGTAGGTGCGTCGTGACCGACTGCGAACGTGAGGGCGAGCAGCGCGAAAGCAAGAGAGGTTCGCGCCCAGAGGCGCACCCTCGTCACGCGATGAACTCGATTAGGTCCTCGATTGCTTGTCTTAGCCATGCGTAGAAATCCGGAAGCTCGTCGCGCTGCTCGTATCCGGGTTCCGCGAAATCGTGCACGATCGACACCCTGCCCCGGTCGACATCGAAACAGGCAACGTCATCGCGATCCTGACGAACCGCGAACGGCACCAACACTCTGGCCGGATATCGCTTCTGAAGGCCTTCGTAGCGCTCACGGAGCCTCTCGCCATCGATGATCCACCACGGCTGCAGCTGCGTGAGGGCGAGCTCGACTACGTGGACGAATCCGCGCGGGTACTCGAACCCGTCGGGCAGGTCTGTGAGCGAGAGCAGATCGGCCATCAGAAGCCACCCCAGCCTGTGAAGGGCGATCCATAGGGCCAAGCCGTGCGGAACCCCGCGCTTTGCGCGCCGATTCGGTTGAGCGCTGCTTCACCCCACGTGAGCGGCGCTCCGCCCTTCGGGGTGGTGAAGCGCTCGACGAGTGAGTCGGGCAGCATCTCGTCAAACGCGTGAACGTTGGCCTGGACGTCGATCCCTGCCTCATGCGCGGCGAGGACCCGGGTGTTGTCGAGAGACGTGAGCCCAGAATCGGGCATGCGCACGACGTCGATCGGCTCGCCGACCCAGCCGTTCGCCCGCATGCTGGTGGCGACGTCCTCGACATTGTTGACAGAGGCCTGGCTGAAGCGAACCGCCGATGGCGCCACGGATTCAGCCTCTGCGGCAACAGAAGAACCCGATGCCGTCTGGTCGTAGTTCGGCGCTCTCGCCCGACGATCACCTGCGAGAACGTCGGGATGTGTGCCGACGACGTGGCTGGCCGCGACCGGGATGGCCGCGACCC
>CADDZP010000176.1 GCA_902812475.1 Actinomycetota bacterium
GCTCCTCGAACGGCGTCCGCCGCCGGCGATGGGCCAGGGCGAGCGGCGCCACGCGGCGCACGTCGTCCTCGGTGGCATGGGAGCGGCCCTCCCACCCGGCGAGGGCGGCCGCCGCCCTGCAGATGACCAGGTCGGCCCGCAATCCCTCGGCGCCGACGGCGGCGCAGAGTCGGGCGACCCGGTAGAGGAGGTCGCCGGGAACCTCGCCAGGGCGGGCGTGGAGCAGGCGTTCCCGTGTCTGCTCCTCGTCCCACGACGTGGCGAACTTCTCTGGGTCGGTGTCGAAGTCGAGCCGGCGCCGGACGGCTTCGGCACGGGCCTCGGGGTCGACGCTGGCTACGACGTCGACCGCCAACCCGAAGCGGTCGAGGAGCTGCGGTCGCAGGTCGCCCTCCTCGGGGTTCATCGAGCCGATGAGAACGAAGCGACTGGCGTGGGTCTCGGAGATGCCCTCCCGCTCGACCCGATTCACGCCGCTGGCCGCCACGTCGAGAAGGACATCGACCAGGTGGTCGGGCAGGAGGTTCACCTCGTCGACGTAGAGCACGCCGCCGTGGGCGGCATGCAGCAGACCGGCGTGGAACCGGCGACGCCCGTCCGTGAGCGCTCGCTCGATGTCGATGGTGCCGACGACGCGGTCCTCGGTGGCGCCGACGGGCAGCTCGACGAACGGCGCGTTTCCCGGGAGCAGCGCGGCGATGCCACGCGCCAACGTGGACTTGGCGCTCCCCTTCTGGCCCCGGAGCAGGACGCCGCCGATCGACGGGTCGACGGCGTTGAGGAGGAGCGCCATCTTGGCCTCGTCCTGACCGACGACGGCGCTGAACGGAAAGGCGGCTCGGTGGTTCACCGGCCCTCCTCCCATCCCTCGCCTTCAAGGACCGCGTCGCGCAAGGTGGCCAGCGCCTCGTCCGACGCGTGCCACAGACCGCGCTGGTTGGCCTCGAGCAGACGCTCGGCAATCGATCGCAGCGCCCACGGGTTCGACTGCTCGAAGAACTTCCTGGTCTCCGGGTCACCGACGTAGGCGTCGGTGACCCGCTCGTACATCCAGTCCTCGACGACGTGGGCCGTGGCGTCGTACCCGTACAGGTAGTCGACGGTGGCTGCGAGCTCGAAGGCGCCCTTGTAGCCATGGGCCCGCATGGCCGCGATCCACTTCGGGTTGACAACCCGCGTGCGAACGACGCGAGCCGCTTCCTCGCTGAGCGTCCGGACACGCGGTCGAGCCGGGTCGGACGAGTCGCCGAAGAACGCTTTCGGCTCATCACCCGTCAGGGCACGGATCGTCGCCACCATCCCGCCGTGATCCTGGAGATAGTCGTCGGAGTCGAAGATGTCGTGCTCTCGGTTGTCCTGGTTCTTCACCGCGATCTGGACGCGACTGAACCTGCGCGTCATGGCCTCGCGTGCGGCCACACCCATTCCCCCCCGTCCGTAGCTGTAGCCGCCCCACGCCGTGTAGACGGCGGCCAGGTCGTCGTCGTCCCTCCAGTCGCCGGAGTCCAACACGGCGAGAATTCCAGAGCCGTAGGCGCCGGGCTTTGAACCGAAGATGCGAGGGTCGTCGTCGAAGCCGGCCAAGCGGGCGGCGTCGTCCAGCATGGCGACGACGTGAGGAAATGCGTCCCGGAAGAAGCCGGAGATCCGGACGACGACATCGACGCGCGGTCGTCCGAGCTCATCGTCGGGGATGAGCTCGATGCCAGTGACGCGGCCGGACTCGTCGGCCCACACCGGGCGCACGCCGAGCAACGCGAGGATCTCGGCCACGTCGTCGCCGCCGGTGCGCATGCACGCCGTCCCCCACACGACGAGGCCGACCGTCGTCGGATGTTCACCGGTGTCGGCGACGTGGCGACTGATCACCTCGTCGGCGAGGCGGGACCCGACGTCCCACGCCAGGCGCGAGGGGATGGCCTTCGGGTCGACGGAATAGAAGTTGCGGCCGGTCGGAAGCACGTGAGCCATCCCCCGAGTCGGCGCACCGCTGGGCCCGGCGGGGACGGCCCGGCCGTCGAGGGCAGCCAGGACGTTGTCGATCTCGTCGGTTGTCCGCTGAAGGTCCGGGACGAGCCGATCGCACACCCACCGCAATGTGGGATCGCTGCCGTCGTAACGCCACCCGGCGAGCTGGAGGGCAGCGAGCGTCGCCCGGTTGTGCGCCTCGGCCGCGTCGACGTCGTTGCGGGTGCTGGCACCGCCGGGCCGGAGCGCAGGGACATTGCCCTGCGGGAGCCGCGTCATGGCGAGAACGAGGTCGAGCTCGGCCGTCTCTGTCGGACGGTGGCCGAGGATGTGGAGCCCGCCTCGAATCTGGGCGTCCTTGAGCTCGCACAGGTAGCCGTCGACGTGCAGCACGAAGTCGTCGAACGACTCGTCGTCGGGTTGGCGTTCGACGCCGAGATCGCGGTGGAGTTCGGCCTCGACGAGCAGCTCCCACACCTGGCGGCGGATGGCCGGGAGCTTGCTCGGGTCGAGAGACGCAATGGCGGCGTGCTCGTCGAGAAGGTCCTCGAGCCGGGCCAGCTCGTCATAGGTGTCGGCGCGGGTCATCGGCGGGAGCAGGTGGTCGACGATGACGGCGTGAGCCCGGCGCTTGGCCTGGGTCCCTTCGCCTGGGTCGTTGACGACGAAGGGGTAGATCAGCGGGAGGTCGCCAAGGGCGATATCGGGCCAGCAGTCCGCGGAGAGGCCGAGCCCCTTGCCGGGCAGCCACTCGAGAGTGCCGTGCTTCCCCAGATGGACGACGGCGTGGGCCCACCCCTTCAGGTCCTCGTAGAAAGCGATGTACTGCTCGGTCGGGGGCAGGTCAGGCGAGTGGTAGACGGCGACGGGATTGTCGCCGAACCCCCGCGGCGGCTGCACGGCTACGAGGACATGACCGAGGTCGACCTGCTGGCGCTCGTCGTCAGCGAGCTCCGCCATCAGGGCGTCGCCGTCGTCGGGAATGCGGCCGACGTTGTAACCGGCCTCTCGCATGGCGCGCAGCAGGGCGATGGCACTCGCCGGCGTGTCGAGGCCGACGGCGTTGCCGATGCGGCTCTTCTTCGTCGGGTACGACGACAGGACGAGGGCGATCCGCTTGTCGGCACTGGCGACGTGACGGAGCCGGGCCAGCGCGGCGGCAGTCCCTGCGACTCTGTCGACGCGGTCGGGAACGGTGCGGTAGGCGGTGACGGGCGTGCCGAGGTCGTCGCCGTCGTCGACGACTTCCTTGAACGAGAACGGCACCGACACGACACGGCCGTCGAACTCGGGGATGGCAACGCTCATCGCCGTGTCGATCGGTGTGAGACCGGCGAAGCTCGCCTCCCACGCCGCCGACGGTTGGGTCGCACACACGGCCTGCAGCACGGGAACGTCGAGTGCAGCAAGGGCGCCGCCGTCCCACTGGTCGCCGTCGGCCCTCCCTGCAGCGAGCACGGTGGTGACAACCACGTCGCAGCCGTGCAGCAGCTCGACAGCGGCGCCATCCCGGAGCGAGTAGCACCAGACCGCTCTGGCGCTGACGTCCTTGCGCTCGAGGGCCTCACACAGGTCCTGGACGAACTGGGTGTTCCCGGCCAGCAGATGGGCCCGGTAGAACACAACCCCGATCGTCGAGCGCCCGACGCTCCCTGCCGAACGCCACACGCCGGTTGGGGGGATCTTCTCGGGCGGGTCGTGGGGCAGGCCTGCGGCAAGCAGCAACAGCTGACGCGTGTTGTGGAGGCCTCCCTTGGCCCAGTAATCGAACGCCTCGGCCCAGGCCGCTGGATCAACGGTCGACAGCGACGCCAGCTCGGCGTCTGCCGCGGCCTCGCCCCCGAATGCCCAGAGAGGGATGTCGCCTTCGACACAGCGGCGGCGGAGATCGTCGAACTGGTGCTCCCACGCCCGGCGCCCGCCGAGGAGCCGAACGAGCACGGCGTCGACACCGGCGAGGTCGGGCGCTTCTTCGAGCACGGCCGGGTTGGCAGCCCGCACCCCGAGCGGAAGGTCCTCCATCACGGCGCGCACGGCGAGGATCTCCGTGTCCGCGGTCGTGAGCACGAGGATCATCGGAGCACGGCGTCCAGGTCCACGTGGGCCTCGAGAAGATCAGCGAGGCGGTCGAACTGCGCTTCTCGTGCGGCGGCGAAGGAAACACCTGCGGGCACGAACGCCTTGTCGCGACGCCGGCCCACCTCGACGAGGAAGGTGGCGCGGAACCCGTCCTCCTCGAAGAGAGCGTGCAGGCTTGTGCCGACGGCGCGGCCCTCCGGGTCGACGCCACCGTCGTCGCCAGTGCCGTACACGTCGTCGAGATGGACCCAGCCGGCGGCATCCGGGCCACGGGTCGTGCACCCGTGGTGGATCTCATAGCCCGTCACCCCTTGCCCCATGGCGTGACCGCGGCGCTGGCGTGTGACCTTCTCCGGCCGGAACGCCGTCTCCACGTCAAGCCACCCCAGACCGTCGACCCGGCCGCGGCCCGACTCGATGTCGTCGACGATCCGGCGTCCAAGCATCTGGTAGCCGGCGCAAATGCCGAGGACGAGCGCATCGCGTTCGGCGATGGCACGGTCGAGCCCACGCCCTCGCAGCCACTCGAGGTCCGCGACGGTCGCCTTGCTCCCGGGCAGCACGATGAGGTCTGGATCGCCCAGCGCGGCGGCGTCGGACACCATGCGCACGGAGACTCCTGGCTCGATGGCCAGCGCGTCCAAGTCGGTGAAGTTCGACAACCGCGGAAACCGCACAGCGGCGACACCGAGGGCATCACCCTTGGCCCCGCCGTCGCTCGTGGGCCGGGGACCGTCGAGAGCGAGGGAGTCCTCGGCGTCAAGGGCGACGTCGTGGACGAACGGAACGACGCCGAGCGTCGGCACACCCGTGCGCGCTTCGAGGTCGCGGAGCCCGTCCGTGAGCAAGGCCGGGTCACCCCGAAACTTGTTGATGACGAAGCCCTTGACCAGCCGCCGGTAATGGTCGGGGAGGAGGGCGACGGTGCCGAAGAGCGATGCGAAGACGCCACCCCGGTCGATGTCGCCGACGATCACCGCGGGGATGTCCGCCTCGTAGGCGATGCGCAGGTTGACGATGTCGTGCGCCAGGAGGTTGATCTCGGCGGGGCTGCCCGCGCCTTCGCACACGACGACGTCGAAGCGGCTCCGCAGGTCGGCCAGGGCGTCGAGCACCGTCGCCAATAGCTCAGGCTTCCGCTCGTGGTAGGCGACCGCGTCCAGGTGGGCGACGGGCCTCCCCATGACGACGACCTGGCTGGTGCGCTCTCCCGTCGGTTTCAGGAGGATGGGGTTCATCGACACTTCGGGCTCCGCCCGGGCGGCGAGCGCCTGCACCCCTTGGGCCCGTCCGATCTCGTGCCCGGACGGCGTGACGAAAGAGTTGAGGGCCATGTTCTGCGCCTTGAACGGCGCCACTTTGACGCCTCGCCGGCTCAGCAGTCGGCACAGGCCGGCGACGACATGGGTCTTGCCCGCGTCGCTGGACGTGCCGCAGACCATCAGTCCCCGAGCCGGCACAGCGCCTCCTCCAGCCGCTCGAGGCCTGCGTCGTCGGGGACCGCGACGCGCGCGTGGTCGGGGAGCCCGAAGGTGGTGCAGTCGCGTACGAGCACGCCGTGCGCAGCCAGGCGCGCACGCAGACCGGACGCGTTGGCGCACACGACCCAGTTGGCGTCGGACGGCTGCGGGTCGAACGGGGCGAGGAGCCGGGTGAGGTCGTCTCGGAGATCGGCGATCTTCTTCGCCCACCCGGCAAGCTCAGCCCGTTCCACGAGGTCAGCGACAACGGCCAGGGCGAGGGCGTTGACAGACCACACCGGTTGATGCCTGGCAAACCGATCAACATCGTCGGCAATGACGTAGCCGATCCGCAGTCCGGGACAGCAGAAGAGCTTGGTCAGCGAGCCGACGACGACGGCGCCCGCGTCGCCGCGCGTCCACGCTCCCGTTGCCAACGGGTAGAACGCCTCGTCCCACACATCGGCGACGGCCTCCGGCGCCGCCAGTCGCCCGGTCGGGTTGTTGGGGTTGGAGCGCCATCGCGGCCCGGGGCCACGCGGGAGGACGCTGAACTCCGGCTCGGCCATGACGCCCCCACCGAGCTCAGCCGCCACGAGGGCAATGGCCTCGGCACCGCCGTTGGTGAGCAGCACCCGGTCAGGCGCGGTGCCGATTGCGTCACCGAGAGTCCGCGTCGCATCGCCGCTGTCCGGGTACGCCGTCACCGCGTCGAGACGGGCGGCGACCAGGGCAGCGACGTCCGGCGCAAACGGGTTGAGGCTCACCGACAGGTCGAGCACATCACGACCGAGCGCCTTCGCAACCCGCCGTCCGTCGCCGCCATGTGCGCCGGCGGGCGGGATTCCCGCCGCTCGGCCGATCATCGTGCCGCCGTCGCCCTTCGCTCGCCGTCGCTGGCTCACGGCACCACCGCCGCCATTGCCAACGTGACGTGCTTCGACAGCCTGACGGCTCGCCCTATGTCGGCGCTCTCGGGTGCGCGTCCGGTGCCCAGGGCCGGGCGTAGCTCGGTGCGATCGCCGTAGCGGTTGACACCACCGAGGCGCAGCTCCAAGGCGGCGGCGAATGCCGCCTCGGCGACGCCGGCGTTGGGGGAGGGATGCGCCGGCGCCTGCTCACGCACAGCCCGCCACACGTCCTGCGCCCGCCGGGGGCGCACGACGGCGACCAGGGCGGCGGTCACCCGGGCGGGGATCCAGTTCAGCACGTCGTCCTGACGAGCGCTCGCCCAGCCGAACCGCAGGTACCGCGGCGACCGGTGCCCGACGACGGCGTCGAGCGTGTTGGCCGCCCGGTAGGCCAACGCCGACGGCGCTCCTCCGACGGCTGCCCACAAGGCCGGCGCCACGATGGCGTCGACGGTGTTCTCGCCCACCGACTCGATGACGGCGCGCGCCACCTCCTTCTCGTCGAGCCGGGTCGGGTCGCGACCGACGAGCGCCGGCAGCCGACTGCGGGCGTCGTCCAGTGCGCCGTGCTCGAGCGCCCGCTGCACATTGGCGGCCTCATCCCAGAGGCTGCGCCCGCCAACGGCGAGGTAGGTCCCCACAGCGCGGGGCGTGACGGCCCCGGCCACCACTCCCACTGCGGTCCCGACGACGGCGTATGCGACACCCGCAGCCCGGCTGTCGTGGTAAAGGCGGCGTTCCACTCCCTGCATCAACGAGCCGAAGGCGGCGACGGGATGCAACCGACCCGGCGGCTCCCCCAAGAGACCGTCGGCCTGCTCGTGGCGG
>CADDZP010000177.1 GCA_902812475.1 Actinomycetota bacterium
GACGGGCGTCGCCTCATCCTCGCCGCCGGCCGCCTCCTCGACGGCCCACTGTTCGCCGAGGCTGCCGATGGGGGCATCGGCGACGCCGGCGCCGACGGCCCGCTTCCCCGAGAGCTCGCTGACGAGGTGAGCTGCGTGGCCGCCTGGCTCGACGCCGAGGCGTCACGTCTGCATCTCGTTGCCTGCGACGGGGAGCTGGCGTCGCCGCTGCCCCGTCTGCCGACGTACGAGCCGAGGGTGCGCAAGTAGGTTTCGGTGCTTGGGCGACACCGGCGGGCCGAAGCGGGCGCTGTTCGACGTCTGGTCGCGGTTCTACGACCTGGCACCCGTGCAGGCGGCGATCTACCACCCGGTCCACGACGCCGTCCTGCGCCAGCTGCGCCGCCATGGGGCCCGACGCATCCTCGACGTGGGCTGCGGTACCGGCGACCTGACGGCGCGCTTGCGCCGGGAACTGCGAGCCGACGCGGTCGTCGGCTGCGACTTCTCGGCGGGGATGCTCGAGCAGGCGTCGGCGCGCACGCGCGCCGTGCGCTGGCTGCAGGGCGACGCCGCCAGGCTCCCGTTCGCGGGCGAGCGGTTCGACGCGGTGACGTCGACCGAGTCGTTCCACTGGTTCCCCGACCCCGACCTCGCCCTGCGGGAGTTCCACCGCGTCCTGCGGCCGGGGGGTCGCGCGCTCGTCGCCTTGGTGAACGTGCGCGTCCCGGCCACGTCGAAGCTGGTCGACGCCGGCTCGCGTGCGATCGGCCAGCCCGCCCACTGGCCCACGCGAGCCGAAATGGCCGACCGCGTCCGCGATGCCGGCTTCGACGTCGTCGACCAGACGCGCATCTTCCGTCTGGCCGGCCTCGTCCTTCCCACGGTGCTCACGGTCGGCGTCAAGCAAACACGCTCTGCACGGTGAGCCACGACCATCCTCGCCCTCCGCCACGTGACGTAGCGGCTCGCAGTCGAGCAAGTGCGGGCCGACGCGCGTCTGTGCGCGCCACACGTCGTCCTACGACGCCCGGCGCGCAAAGAGCACGATCTCCACGATCCTTGGGCGCGCACCAACAGGCTCACGACCTCGAGCATCGAGCCTTGGAGCGTCATCGTCGGCGGTGACCGCTTGGTGGCCGTGGCAGCGACCAATTGACGCACGCCGCCGTGTGGCGCGCCACTCGTACCCGTCTACGAGGCGGCTCTCGCGGAATCACCGGACGGCCTCGATCGTCCACGTACCGGAACCGAGAGCAACTCCCTCGGCCGTCTCGTGGCCTGCGAGGACGCTGTGCAACGCGGCGATGGCCTCGGCGCGTCCGTCTTCGTCGAGGCCCTCGAGCATCCAGCCCATGAGCCCGAGGACGAATCGCTGGGCGTGGTCGGCGTCGTCGCCGAACCACATCGGCCCGCTGAGCGGCTGCATCTCGATCCCGGTGAACCCGGCGGCGGTCAGGATCTCGCGAACCCGGTCGGGATCGCTGAGCGCGAACGGCCCCGGAGCGTCCGGCGGCGGCAGCGGAACGCTTCTGCCCGCGGCAAGGGCGGTCGCCAGTTCGCGGAGCCACTCGTTGGCGGCCGCCGGCTGCCACGTCAGCAGCACCAGCCGGCCCCCAGGGCGCAGCGCTCGGGCGATGTTGGTGAAGGCGGCGACCGGATCGCCGAAGAACATGGCGCCGGTTCGGCTGATCGCCACGTCGAAGGACGAGTCGAACCGGCGGACCTGCGCATCGGCCTGCTCGAAGCGGGCGTTGGTCAGCCCCTCGGCCTCGGCAAGCTGCCGGGCGAGCTCGATCATCTTGGACGACATGTCGACACCCAGCGCCGATCCGCGCAGCGCCGTTCGAGCGGCCTCGCGGGTCGTCTGGCCCGTGCCGCACCCGATGTCGAGCACGCGGTCGTCTGCTTCTATCGCCGCAGCGCGCATGAACGGCCCGTGGTGCGTCGCCACGGCCCGGTCGAAGCGCTCGGCGTTGGCCGTCCAGTAGTCGCCTTCGCCCCCGTCCCACGCCTGGGCCTGGTCGGCGTTGGCGGGGTCGACGTGAAGCACAGCGCTCTCAGTCATTGGGCTCCGATCCTGTTACCATCCCTTTGGGATCAACATTTACTCCCAAAGGGACTGTGATGTCAAGCCGCACACTGACGACAACCTCCTACGCCATCCTCGGCCTCCTGGCCATCAAGCCGTGGAGCACCTACGAGCTGACACAGCAGATGGACCGATCGCTGGGCCGCATCTGGCCGCGGGCCCAGAGCAAGCTCTACGAGGAGCCCAAGAAGCTGGTCTCGATGGGGCTGGCAAGAGCGACGACGGAGGCGGTCGGGCGTCGGCCGCGGACGATCTACGCCATCACGGCCAAAGGGAAGCGGGCGCTGGCCGCCTGGCTGTCCGAGCCCGGTACAGGACCAGTGGTCGAGTTCGAGCAGCTCTTGAAGGTGTTCTTCTCCGAGAACGGCACAAAGGCCGACACCCTTGCGACCCTGTCGGCAACGCGGGCGTGGGCCCAAGCCCGGAGCAACGAGAGCCTCGAGGTGGGACGCAGCTATCTGGCCGGCGAGGGGCCGTTCCCCCAGCGAGCGCCGCAGCTCGAACTGACGTCGCGGTTCCTCACCGACTTCTACGCCCTGGTGGGACAGTGGGCGGCGTGGGCGGCGGGCGTCGTCGAGGCGTGGCCTGATGACCCCCGAGAGGCGACCGCGGACCCCGGCGTCATGGCTGAGACCGTCCGCCGTGCCGAGGCAGCGGCGGGCGCATCTGCTTTCGCTCAATCCTTCCCGCTTGCCGGGAAGCGCTGAGGGGAGGGCCGAGACACGGACGCGCGGCCTACGGGGCGGCCGCTCGGGACGCCGCGACCAGCCGGTCCAGGACGGAGGCCGCCGCGCCCGAGTCGATTGACTGCTGGGCGGCGGCCACGCCTTCGTCGAGGGAGTGGGCGATGTTCGCCACGAACAAGGCGGCGCCTGCGTTGAGGACGACGATGTCGCGGTGCGGCCCCGGCTTGCCAGACAGCACCGACCGCACCAGCGAAGCGTTCGTCTGCGGGTCGCCGCCGGCGAGGTCGTCGCTGCTGACCGGCTCGAGGCCGAGTCCGGCGGGCTGGATGTCGTAGGTGCGGATCTGACCGTCGTCCAGCTCGACGACCGTCGATGCCGTGGTCGTCGTCAGCTCGTCGAGGCCGTCGTGGCCGAAGACGACCATGGCCCGGCGGGCGCCGTTGGTGCGGAGCACCGCAGCCAGTTCTGGCGCCATCGACGGGTCGCTGACGCCGACGACCTGCCCGCTCGGGCGGGCCGGGTTGGCGAGCGGGCCGAGGAAGTTGAACACGGTGCGGATGCGCAGCTCGCGCCGTACCGGGCCGGCGTGGCGCATGCCCGGGTGGAAGTGGGGCGCGAAGCAGAACCCCATGCCCGACGCATCGATGCACTTGGCGACGCCCGAAGGCCCGAGGTCGACGACGACGCCGAGCGCCTCCAAGGTGTCGGCCGATCCGCTCGTCGCGGTGGCCTTGCGGTTGCCGTGCTTGCACACGCGCGCCCCGCCGCCGGCAGCGACGAGGGCGGCCGCGGTCGAGACGTTGAAGGCCGCCACCCGACGCTGGGGACTGCCGCCGGTGCCGCACGTGTCGATGAGCTCGCCGTCGACCGGCAGGGGCTCGGCCGCGTCGAGCATGGCGGCCAGCAGCCCGCACATCTCCCCGTGCGACGGGCCCTTGGTGCGCAGGGCGACGAGGAAGCCACCTATCTGCGCGTGGGTGGCGGTGCCGCTCATGATGGATGCCATGGCCTCGGCCGCCTCGCCCTGGGAAAGATCCTCGCCCGCGATCAACCGCTCGAGGACGTCGGCCCAGTCCAAAGAGGGATCCATCAGCCCCACCAGAGGTCGCGGTCGAGCACGCCCCGTGCGATCAGCCCCATCTGGATCTGCGACGTCCCCTCAACGATCGTGAGCTGCTTGGCGTCCCGGTAGTAGAGCTCCATCGGGTGGTCCTTCATGTAGCCGGCGGCGCCCAGCATCTGCAGGCAGACGTTCGAGGCCTTCACCGCCACCTCCGTGGCGTAGTACTTGGCCATGGAGAGGAACGGCACCCACTGCTTGGTGAACTTGGCCTCGTCGGCGAGGGCGGCCGCCCGGTACGTCAGCAGCCGGGCCGCCTCGATCTCGGTCGCCAGCTCGGCGATCTGCCACTGGATGCCCTGGAAGTCGGCGACGGTCTTGCCGAAGGCGGCCCGCTCCTGCACGTACTCGGTGGCGTACATCAGGGCGCCCTCGGCCAAGCCGATGCCCCGGGCGGCGACGACGGGCCGCATGGAGTTGAGGCCGAGCATGGCGAGGCGGAAGCCGCCGACCTCGCCCACGACGTTCGACGCCGGAACGCGCACGTCGTGCAAGAGCAGCTCGCCCGTGTCGACGCCGCGGACGCCCATCTTGCGGTCGGTGCCGCCGACCTCGACGCCGTCCCACGACCGCTCGACGACGAAGCAGGTGACCGAGTCGTGGCGGCGCTCGGACGGGTCCTCCGATGTCTTGGCGAACACGCAGTACCAGTCGGCCTGGACGACGCCGCTCATCCAGCATTTGGTGCCGTTGAGGACCCAGCCGCCGTCGCCGTCGGGAACGGCACGGGTGCGCATGCCCATGACGTCGCTCCCGGCCTGGGGTTCGGAGAGGCCGAACGCCGCCCGTTGGGATCCGTCGGCGATCGGCGCCACGTACTGCCGTTTCTGCTCATGAGAACCGGCGATGAGCACCGGCCCCGTCGGCAGGCGCGTGAGCAACAGCATGAGGGCGGCCGCGTTGGAGTACTTGGCCACCTCCTCGATGGCGATCGTCAGCCCCAGGATCCCGGCCCCCGAACCTCCGTACTCGGTGGGGATGACGAGCCCGAGCAGGCCGGCGTCCCGGAAGAGCTCGAACAGATCTTGGGGATACTCGTTGGTCTCGTCGATCTCCCGCGCCCGCGGTTTGACCTTGTCCTGGGCGATCCGACGAACAGTGTCTCGGAGCGCGACCAACTCATCCGACAGACCAAAGTCCACGCGGACGAACCTATCTACCGGCCACTCCTCGCCGCCGAAGGCGGCCCCTCTGGATGGTCGCTCGCCACCGAACGTGGCAGGCAGGCGGTTGGGCGGAGTGCGGAGGGCGCCCGCCCCCCTCCGAGTATCAGGCGGTCTTGCGGCGCTGGCGGATCATGCGGCGACGCTCACGCTCGGTCGCCCCGCCCCACACGCCGTCGTGCTCGCGGTTGGCGAGCGCCCATTCCAGACACGGCTCCCGCACGGGGCACTTCGCACAGACGGCCTTCGCCTCAGCCGCCTCCTCGTCGGACACGGGATAGAAGATGGTGGGATCGAGGCCCCGGCACGCACCCTTCTGGCGCCAGGACAGGTTCATACGGCGGTCACTTCCTCGTCGCGCATTTCTCCATCGCGCCTCCGCCCAAGGCGCCCCCAAGGGGGGCTTGGATTATGGAGCCTGCGGGTTGCGAAGTCCAGGGTTTCGTCTGAGTTTCTGCCCAGCATTGCCAGGCGGAAACGTCAGGCCCCCAGGTAGGCCTCTCGCACATGCGGGTCGGCGGCGACCGAGCCGGCGTCGCCCCCGCCACTGATCGTGCCGGCCTCGAGAACGTAGGCCCGATCCGCCACGCGGAGTGCCTGGTGGGCAAGCTGCTCGACGAGGAGAATCGTCGTCCCTTCGGCGGCCAGCTCGGCGATGATGTCGAAGACCTCGCTCACGAGGAGCGGTGCCAATCCGAGGGAAGGCTCGTCTAGAAGCAGGAACCGGGGCGACGCCATGAGCCCCCGGCCGATCGCCAGCATCTGCTGCTCGCCGCCCGACAGGTATCCGGCGGGCTTGGACCGCCGCTCGCGCAGAACGGGGAACCGCCCGTAGACCCGCTCGAGGTCGGCGCTGACGGCGCCGCGGTCATGGCGTCGGCGATAGGCACCGAGCAAGAGGTTGTCCTCGACGCTCGACCCGGCGAACACCCGTCGCCCCTCGGGGACGTGGGCCATGCCCATACGGGCGACGTGGTGTGACGACTTCTTCTCGATGCGCTCCCCGGCGAAGGTGATCGACCCGCTCACCGTCTTCAAGAGCTCCGCCACACCGGACACCGTCTTGAGCGTCGTGGACTTGCCGGCGCCGTTGCTGCCGATGATGGCCACGACTTCGCCCTTGGCCACGTGGAACGACACGCCGTCGAGCGCCCGGGCGGCGCCGTAGTAGACGCGCAGGTCCTCGACCTGCAGCAGCTTGTCCTTGTTGCCGTTGGTCATCGGCTTCAGCGGCCTTGGTTGGCGGACTCCGACGCTCAAGACTGCTCCTCGCCCAGGTACGCCGCCACTACCCGGGCGTCGTTGCGGACATCGGCCGGCGGTCCCTCGGCGATGACGTGGCCGTAGTCGAGGACCGAGACGGTGTCCGACAGCCCCATCACCAGGTCCATGTGGTGCTCGACGAGCAGCACGGTGACACCGGCATCCCGGACCTGGCGGATCAGCTCGGCCAGGTCGTGGATCTCCGACAACTGCATGCCCGCCGCCGGCTCGTCGAGCAGCAGGACCTCGGGGTCGGCAGCGAGGGCGCGGGCGATCTCGAGCCGGCGCATGTCGGCGAAGGCCAGCGTCCCGGCCAGGTCGCGGCCCCGGTCGGCCAAGCCGACGAAGTGGAGCAGGCCCCACGCGCGATCCCGCAGGCGGCGTTCGGCCCGACGGCTGCCCGGCGTGCCCAGCACCGACCGGACCAGTCCGACGCGCTCGCGCCGGTGGGCACCGACCATGACGTTCTCCAGCACGGTCATACGCCGCCACACCTGCAGGTTCTGGAACGTCCGGGCCAGTCCTCGCTGGCTTCGTGCGGCGGTCGACAGTCCCTCGAGCGATCCCCCGTCCAACTCGACGCGCCCAGACGTGGGCTTGTAGAGCCCGGTGACGACGTTGATGAACGTCGTCTTCCCCGAGCCGTTGGGTCCGATCAGCGCGTGGACGGTTCCACGCTTCACCACGAGGTCGACGTCGGAAAGCGCGGCCACGCCACCGAAGTGCTTGGTGAGCCCGTACACCCGAAGGACATCGCGGCCGCCGCCGCGGTCGCCGTCGGCCGCCTGCCACGGGCGCACCGCCGGGCCGGACAGTTCGGGCGGAACTTCAGGCGGCGGCACCCGCCGAGGGGCGATGCCCCGCTTGGCTCGGCGCAGGTCGTAGGCGCGCACGTACCGGCGCAGGTTGCCGACGGTGC
>CADDZP010000178.1 GCA_902812475.1 Actinomycetota bacterium
GGGCAGGACCCGTCGACGTCTCGGGGTGCTCCCTCATGCCCCTTGCTCGTCGACGATCTCCGCGTCGACCACCTCGTCGTCGTTGGGCTGGGAGGCGCCGTCACCGGGCGCACCGCCGGCGGCGGCCTGCTCGGCGGCGGACTGCTCGTAGAGCTTCTGGGCGAAGGTCTGGCTGGCGGTCATGAGGGCCTCGGTGCCGGACCTGATGGCCTCGATGTCGGAGCCACCCAGAGCGTCCTTCAGCGTCTTGAGGGCGCTGTCCACGCGGTCCTTCTCGTCGCCGGCGATCTTGTCGCCCTGCTCCTTGAGCAGCTTCTCGGTCTGGTACACGAGCGTGTCGGCCTGGTTGCGGACCTCGGCCTCCTCCCGCCGGCGGCGGTCCTCCTCGGCGTGGGCCTCGGCGTCACGCACCATCTGCTCGATGCTCTCCTTGTCGAGCGCCGACTGACCGGTGATCGTCATCGACTGCTCCTTGCCCGTCGCCTTGTCCTTGGCCGACACGTGGACGATGCCGTTGGCGTCGATGTCGAAGGTGACCTCGATCTGCGGCACGCCGCGCGGCGCGGGAGGCAGGTCGACGAGCTGGAACTTGCCGAGCGTCTTGTTGAACGACGCCATCTCCCGCTCGCCCTGCAGAACGTGGATCTCCACGGACGGCTGCATGTCCTCCGCAGTCGTGAAGATCTCGCTGCGGCGGGTGGGGATGGTGGTGTTGCGCTCGATGAGCTTGGTCATGATCCCGCCCTTGGTCTCGATGCCGAGCGACAGCGGGGTCACGTCGAGCAGGAGGACGTCCTTGACGTCGCCCTTGAGGACGCCGGCCTGGACGGCGGCGCCGATGGCCACGACCTCGTCGGGGTTGACGCCCTTGTGGGCCTCCTTGCCCGTGAGCTGCTGCACCAAGTCCTGGATGGCGGGCATGCGGGTGGACCCGCCCACGAGGATGACGTGGTTCAGGTCGCCCTTGGAGATCCCGGCGTCCTTGATGGCCTGCTCGAACGGGCCCTTGCAGGCGTCGACAAGGTCGGCGGTCAGCTCCTGGAACTTGGCTCGCGTGAGCTTGTAGTCGAGGTGCAGCGGGCCGGCGTTGGTGGCCGTGATGAACGGCAGGTTGATCGTGGTCTCCTGGACGGCCGAGAGCTCGATCTTGGCCTTCTCGGCGGCCTCCTTGAGGCGCTGGAGGGCCATCTTGTCGGCGCCCAGGTCGACGCCGTGGTCGTTCTTGAAGCTCTGCACGAGCCAGTCGATGACGCGCTGGTCCCAGTCGTCGCCGCCCAGGTGGGTGTTGCCGCTCGTGGACTTCACCTCGAACACGCCCTCGCCGATCTCGAGGATCGACACGTCGAAGGTGCCGCCGCCGAGGTCGAACACGAGGATCGTCTGGTCGCCGCCCTCCTTGTCGAGGCCGTAGGCCAGGGCGGCCGCGGTCGGCTCGTTGATGATGCGCAGGACCTCGAGGCCGGCGATCTGGCCCGCCTCCTTGGTGGCCTGGCGCTGGGCGTCGTCGAAGTAGGCGGGGACGGTGATCACGGCCTGGGTCACGGTGTCGCCCAGGTAGCTCTCGGCGTCCCTCTTCAGCTTCTGCAGGATGCGGGCGCTGATCTCTTGGGCCGTGTACTTCTTGGCGTCGATCTCGATGGTCCAGTTGGTGCCCATGTGGCGCTTGACGGACCGGATCGTGCGATCGGGGTTGGTGATGGCCTGCCGCTTGGCGACCTCACCGACGAGTACTTCGCCGGCCTTGGAGAAGCCGACGACCGAGGGAGTCGTGCGGGCGCCCTCTGCGTTGGGAATGACGGTGGGCTCCCCCGCCTCGAGCACCGAGACGACGGAGTTGGTGGTGCCGAGGTCGATGCCGACGGCCTTGGGCATGATGTGCTTCCTCCGTACTGATATGCGATCTGAGACTCTGAAAACTTGAGTCCGATCATATCAAGGTCCCGGAGAGCCCCGCTATTCCCGCATTCTGGCGGTCGTGGACGGCGTATAGCGATGCCTACGACCGCCAGAATGCCGTGGTCAGGCGGTTCTCAGGCCCCGTATTTGGCCAGCCGACCGGCGGCGGCCAGGGCGACCGGCATCAGATCCTTGGTGGGGCGGATGCCGAGGAGTCCCCCGGCACACCAGCGCTCGCCGAAGCGTTCGGTGCCATCTCGGCCCACCCGGTCGCCCCA
Organism: Actinomycetota bacterium; assembly: GCA_902812475.1. Classification (GTDB taxonomy): domain Bacteria; phylum Actinomycetota; class Acidimicrobiia; order Acidimicrobiales; family AC-14; genus CADDZP01. Next base: position 2,175 of record CADDZP010000178.1, read on the forward strand.
CATGAGGGCGGGGACAGGGTGCCAGGAGTGGGCCGCCATCTGGCTCGGCGTGGCGTGGTCGCCGGTGACGACGACGACGTCGGGCCCGAGGTCGACGATGGCGGGGATGGCGGCGTCGAGGGCTTCGATCGCCCCCACCTTGCGGTCGAAGTCGCCGTCCTCGCCGGCGGAGTCCGTGTACTTGTGGTGCACGAAGAAGTAGTCGAAGCGCTCCCAGTGCTCGCGGAGCTGGGCGACCTGGCCGTCGAGGTCGGCAGCCTTGGCCAACACCTCCATGCCGACGAGGCGGGCGATCCCCCGGTACATCGGATAGATGGCCACGGCCGCCGGCTTCACGCCGTAGCGCTGCTGCATCGACGGCAGCTCCCGGTGGGAGTCGAAGCCCCGCAGGAGCAGGGCGTTGGCCTTGGCCTCATTGGCCAGCAGCGCCCGCACCTGGCCGTCGAGCTCGGCAACCACCTCGGCGGTGCGCTTGGCGTCGGGGACCTTGGGCTCGGGGCTCAGCGGCGGCACGCCCGTGGCCTGGGGATCGGTGTCGGTGACGCGGGCGTCGAGGCCGTCGCCTCGGAGGACGACGAGCACGCGGTGCTGGGCCTCGGGCACGAGCAGGACGTCGAGGCCGTCGATGTCGACGCCGTCTCGGAGCTTGTCGACGACGGCCGCGGCCTCCTCGTCGGGGATGCGGCCCGCCCGGCGGTCGGTCACGTTGCCGTCCTTGTCGAGCGTCGCCAGGTTGCCGCGGGCGGCGACGTCGCCCGGCTTGAGCTCGACGTCGAGGCCCGCCGCGCTCAGCGCCCCGCGGCCCAGCTCGTACTCGAGGGGGTCATAGCCGAAGAGACCCAAGTGACCGGGACCGGAGCCGGGCGTGATGCCCGGTCCTACGGGTTCGACGAGGCCGGTGGAGCCTTCGCTGGCCAGCCGGTCGAGGTTCGGGGTCGACGCCTCCTCGAGCTCGCTTCCCCGCTCGGCGGTTGCGTAGCCGCCGAGACCGTCCATGACCACGAGCACGATCCGGGTGTCCGCCTGCTGAACGAGCGTCGACAGATCAAGCGAAGGCATGGCCGGAGCCTACGGCCGCGGGTTACATTCCTGACCATGCCGCTGCGCAGGAAGGACCAGTACCTGGAGCACCTGGCGAAGGTGCCGCTCTTCTCGGCCCTGTCGAAGAAGGAGCTCCAGACCATCGCCCGGGCCTCCGACGACGTCGACGTGCCCAAGGGCAAGGTCCTCGTCGAGGAAGGCAAGCCCGGCCACGAGTTCTTCCTCATCATCAACGGCAACGCTTCGGTGAAGCGCGGCAAGCGGGAGATCGCCAAGCTCGGGCCCGGTCAGTACTTCGGCGAGCTGGCTCTGCTCGACCGCGGTCCTCGGTCGGCGTCGGTCATCGCCAAGGAAGACATGGAGGTCCTGGTCCTCGGCCAGCGTGAGTTCGCCGGGGTCATCGACGAGGTACCGAGCCTGGCCCACAAGCTGCTGACCACGATGGCCCAGCGCCTCCGCGACGCCGACGCGAGGGCGTACAGCCATTGACGGGGGAAGGAAACCTTCCCCCCTCGAACTCCCCCCATCCGGGGCCTCGCTGCGCTCGGCGATCGCCGCCATCCGTTGAGGCCGCCTTCGGCGGGTGAGCGGCCGGCGCAACTACAGCGGTTGACCTACGTCGCTGTAGGTTTCGGCCGTGCGGCGTCTGCGTCTTCGTCCTCACCACATCGCCATCGCCCTCGGGCTGTTCTGGTTCTTTGCGCTGCTGGCGTCGGACATCATCTCGTCGATCCTGCAGTACCACGACCATTCGTCGATCCAGCGCGAGACGTTCATTCACATCCCGTACGCGCTGCGCACGCTGTTCTACGCCACGCTGGCCATCCTGTTCCTCGCGTGCGGCTACCTGTTCTCGCTGCGCATCCGCAACTGGACGAGGGGCAAGCCCGAGAACCGCTCGACCACGACGAAGAACGTCGAGCGCCGGGTCAAGGATCTCCGCGACGGCCTCTACATGCGCACCCTGCTGCGGGATCCGGCCGCCGGGCTGATGCACTCGCTCATCTACTTCGGGTTCATCGGGCTGTTCATCGTCACGGTGATCAGCCAGATCCAGGAGCAGCTGCCGCGGTCGTGGAAGTTCCTGCACGGCACCACGTACCAGGGCTACGGCGCCTTCGCCGACGCCGTCGGCGTCATGTTCACCGTCGGCGTTCTCTGGGCCATCGGGCGGCGCTACATCCAGCGGCCGTACCGCATCCGCAGCAAGACCAGGCCCGAGGACCACGTCATCCTGGCCATGTTCCTGGCCCTGCCGCTGACCGGATTCGCCATCGAAGCGCTGCACATCTCGGCCGTGGGCCATCCCCACTGGGAGCAGTGGCGCTTCGTCGGTTACAACCTGTCGTCGGTGCTGACCGGCGCCCACCTCGGTTGGTACCGGGCCGTGTGGGTCCTGCACATCGGACTGTTCGGCATGTTCCTGCTGCTGCTGCCGACGACGAAGCTCCGGCACATGTTCACCTCGCCCACGAACATGTACCTGGCCGACCGCACCCGGCCCAAGGGCGCCATGAAGCCCCTCCCCAACCTCATGGAGACCGAGCTCGAGAGCTTCGGCGCCAACATGATCGAGGACTTCACGTGGAAGCAGCTGCTCGACACCGACGCATGCACGATCTGCGGCCGGTGCACCAGCGTCTGCCCGGCCCACGCCACCGGCAAGCCGCTCGATCCTCGTGAGATCGTCAACAAGCTCGGCAACGTGATGGCCGCGACGGGCCCCGACGGCCAGCGCGTGTCGCCCGTCATCGGCGAGGACAGGGAGATCACCATCAACGCCGACTCGGTGTTCGAGCGCATCGATCCCGAGGAGATCTGGGCCTGCACCTCCTGCAAGGCGTGCGACGAGATATGCCCGGTCGACATCGAGATCCTCGACAAGATCCTCGACATGCGGCGCTACCTGTCGCTGATGGAGTCGAACTTCCCCACCGAGCTGGGCACGGCCTACCGGGCCATGGAGAACCAGCAGAACCCGTGGGGGATGAGCCAGGGCGAGCGTGCCGACTGGGCCGAAGGGATCCCCGTCGAGGTGCCCATTGTCGACGGCAGTGCCGCGTTCGACCACGAGTTCCTCTACTGGGTGGGCTGCGCCGGCTCCTTCGACGACAAGAACAAGAAGGTCGCCCAGGCCATGGCCAAGCTGATGCACCGGGCGGGCATCGACTTCGCCATCCTCGGGCCGTCAGAGCTGTGCACCGGCGACCCGGCCCGCCGCTCGGGCAACGAGTACATCTTCCAGATGCTCGCCATGCAGAACATCGAGACGCTCAACGGCATGGGCGTCCGCAAGATCGTCACCCAGTGCCCCCACTGCTTCAACACGCTGAAGAACGAATATCCGCAGCTGGGCGGCAACTACCAGGTGGTGCACCACAGCCAGTTCCTCGAGTGGCTGGTCGACACCGGGAAGCTCCGCCTCGACGGGGCCAGCCTCGAGGAGCGTGTCGTCTACCACGACTCCTGTTACCTCGGCCGGCACAACGACGTGTACCTGGCGCCTCGCAAGGTCCTAGGCAACCTCAAAGGGATCGACATCGTCGAGGCACCCCGTAACGGCACCAAGGGCATGTGCTGCGGCGCCGGCGGGGCCCGCATGTGGATGGAGGAGTCGGTCGGCACCAAGGTCAACACCGCCCGGTCCCGTGAGCTGCTCGACACGGGCGCCGACCGCGTCGCCGTCGCCTGCCCCTACTGCTACATCATGATCGACGACGGCGTGAAGGAGCACGGCCGCGACGACGTCATCGTGCAGGACATCTCCATGCACCTGCTCGACGCCATCGAGAACGCCGAACGTCCCACGGGAGTCCCCAACCGGCCGATGCACGAGGGAACCGACCTCCACCAGCCGACGCCTTAAGCAGAGGCGTCAGCCACCGAGCGCCGATCGCATGCCGAAGTACGCGGGCTTCGGGTTGTAGAGCTCGTCGAACGGCAAGGGGGCTCCGTATCCCGTGTAGGCGGTCGGCACCCACGAATCCTTGTCTGTGAAGCCCCACGTGACGAACGTCTTGCAGTTCGACGCGGTCATGCACGTGCTGAGGAGCCCGTTGTAGATCGCCCGCTGGCGGTCGAGGTCCTGCGCACTCGCGGGCACGTGGAGGCGAACGTCCAGCTCGGTGATGGCCGTCTGCAGACCGAGCGCGTTCAAGCGGCGCATGTTGGCGGCGATGTCGGCCAGCGGCGGCGGGTTGAGGTCGAAGTGACTCTCGAGCCCCACGCCGTCGAGGGGGACGCCGCGCTGCTTGAGTCCTCGCACAAGGTTGTAGACGGCATCGGACTGGCCACCGAGACCCTCGCCGCCGGAGTCGTTGTAGAAGAGCTTGGCGCCGGGGTCGGCCTCGTGGGCCCAGCGGAAGGCCATATCGATGTAGTCGGGACCGATGTGGTCCCACCAGAACCCGTGCATGCCTTCATTGACGACGTCCCACTGGGCGACCTTGCCGCGGTAGCGGCCGACGACCGTCTCGATGTGGTCGTGCAGGATGCCGATGAGCTGGTCGCGCGTGTAGGGAACGGTTGTGACCCACGCCGGCAGGTTGACCCCCCAAGCCAGATTGTGACCCCGGACGGCCATCCCATGCGACTGTGCGAAGGCCACGTCGATGTCGGCCGGCGGGAACTCGTAGGAGTTCGGACCCGGGTGAATCGTCGCCCATTTCATGTCCGTCTCCGGCGTGAGCATGCCGTACTCGCTCCCGAGCACCGACGCGTACGACGGATCCGACAGGGCGTCGGCGTACAGCACCGTGGCGCCCATTGTGATGCCCCGCCGCGCCCCCAACGCCCGCAGCGGACCGCCCGGCAGCGATGCGTGCCCGGGTCCGCCCGGTGCGCCGCCATTGCCGCCGGTTCGGCC
>CADDZP010000179.1 GCA_902812475.1 Actinomycetota bacterium
GGCCAGCCCCGCGTCCCACGCGCGCGTCAGTAGCGGCCCCGGCAGGGCGGATGCGTGCACCGGGCCGAGCGCACCGAGTGGATCGTCGCCGCCGCCGCGGTGGGCGCTCGCCCAGAGCGTCACCTCGGGCGCAGCGTCGGCGCTGGCCAGCGCCGTCGTGAGACCGCGGACGTACGTGCCGATGCCACCCGGCACCTGGCGTCGCAGTTGCTCGGCAACGACGAGCACCCTCACGCGGTCGCCGCGGTCATGGCCCGACGGTAGAGGGCCACCAGCCCGTCGGCGCACCTGTCCCACGAGAACAACAAGGCGCGCCCCCGCCCGGCCTCCGCCAGACGCAGCCGCGTGACGCCGTCGTGGGCGGCCTCGTCGAGGGCAGCGGCGAGGGCGTCGATGTCGCCGACGGGCACCAGGAGGGCACCGTCGCCCAGGACCTCCGGCAGCGAGCCGGCCTCAGTGGCGACGACGGGCACGCCCGCCCGCATGGCCTCGAGCGGCGGCAGCCCGAATCCCTCGTACACCGACGGGAAGGCGAACACGGAGGCGCCGCGCAGGAGCGAGGCGCGGGCGTGGTCGTCGACGTACCCGAGGCGGACGACCCGGTCGCGGTGACGCGACACGACGATGGCGTCGGTCAGGGCCTGCGCGCCCCATCCCTCCGGTCCGGCGATCACCAACTGGAGATCGGGATCGTCGTCGGCGACGAGATCGAAGGCGCGCACCAGCGTGGGGTGGTCCTTGCGGGGCTCGACCGTCCCGATGGTGAGGATGTACGGCGCCCCGCCGGTCACGTCGTGGTCGGTTTCCGCATCGGGGAGGTCGGGGATGCCCTCGGCGACGACGCAGACGCGGTCGGGCGAGGTGCCGAAGTGGTCGATCACCTCGTCGGCCACGAAGGTCGACGGCGTGTGGATGAGGGCGCCCCGCTGCAGGGCCCGTCGGATGAGATCGTCGTACGCGAGCGTGGCGGCCTGGGCCAGTTCGCGGAAGCGCATGGGCGTCAGGTCGTGCACCGTCACCACCTCGGCCGCCTCCCGCGCCGGGGGGACGACGAAGTTGGTGCCGTGCACGACGTCGATCTCCCCGGTCCACCACTCGATCGGCGGGAGGTCCCACCGCTTCCACGCCCATCGCAGCGGCCGGGCCGCCATGGGGCTGCGGGCCAGGGCGACGCCCGGCGGCGCCAGCTGACCGAGCTCGCCCCGTCCCCGCCACGTCACGGCGTAGGCGACGGGGTCGACGTCGGGACGGCGGACGAGCGCCTCCAGGACGCCGAACGTGAACATGGCGACGCCCGTCTTGTTGCCGAAGAGCGGGGTGGCGTCGAGGGCGACACGGACGCCCGCCGGCGCTGCCATGTTCAGTGCCAGACGCGGGGCCGGTCGCCCGAGTCGCCGAACCGGAAAGACGCGTCGGCGCCACCGGCGCTGTTGGCGTTCCGGAGGAACCACGCCCCGCCCCGGAACACCCCAGGGGTCCAGCGGCCGTTGCCGTTCCAGTCGCCAGCGACGGGCACGTCGCCCGCGTTCCCGTAGGGGAATGTCAGGTCAGCGCCTGCAGCCGTGTTGGCGTTGTGCAGGAACCACACGCCGTTACGCACGACACCGACGGTCGTCGTGCCGTTGCCGTCCCAGTCGCCGACGACGGGAAGGTCACCCGGGTCCCCGTACGCGAAGGCGACGTCTGCGCCGCCCGCGGTGTTGCTGTTGCGGAGGAACAACACCCCGTTGCGCACGACGCCGACCGTTTCGGTGTGGTCGCCGTTCCAGTCGCCGCACACCGGTGTGTCACCTGGGTTCCCATACGGAAACACGGTGTCGGCCCCGCCGGGCGTGACGCTGTTGCGGAGATAGAACACGCCGTTGCGGTAGACGCCCGGTGTCCGGGTTCCGTTGCCGTCCCAGTCGCAAAGGACGGCGACGTCGCCGGACGCGCCGTAGGGGAAGTTGAAGTCGGCCGCTCCCCCGCTCAGGGTGCTGCGGAAGTACCACATCGATCCGCGGACGACTGCGGGCGCGGCGGACGCCAGGGGCTCCCACAGGAAGGAGACCGTCACCCACTCGCTGCCGGCCATGTTGAGCTGGCCGGCGGCTGCGAACGAGAGGTCGATGCCCGAAGGGTTCAGCACGCAGCGCCCGAACTGGTCGGCGCCCCCGCTGTGCCCGCTCGGCGTCGTGTCGACGTTCTCGCAGTTGGGCTGGGTGTTGTACCCGTTGCTGAAGGCAGCCTGTGACTCCGGCGTGCCTTGCGGGAGATCGGTGAACATCCGTCGCGGGCGAGGGCCCGACGCCGGGTCCCAGTAGTTGTCGTCGATGTTCCATGGGCCGACGTCGTTGACCGCGATCGTCGCGCTGGCGCCGTTGTCGCGGGTGACGACGACGCGGTAGTCGAGTCCCAAGGCGTAGCCCGGCGCGCAGTTGAAGCTCTGCAGCGTCTTCGAATCGCCGCGCGCCGCGAACTTGGCGCACTTGTCGGGGACGGCGACCTCGACGCTGCCGTCCGTGTTGGGCTTGTACTGCGTGGCGTACACCCGGTACGTCACGAAGCCCCCGTTGGTCGACGCCGCCGCCTGCGGGCCAGCAACGACGTTCGCCTCGTTGCGGCCCGCCGCCCGCCCCGCGGCCTCGGCGTCGGCCTGGGTGTGGTGTGTCGGCTCGACGGTCGGCGACGACGACCCGCGCGTCGTGGCGCCACCCGCGCTCCGGAGAAGACCAAGCGAGGCGAGCACGGCCAGGAGGCTGGCCACGGCGAGGAGGCGAACCACGCGGCGCAGGGCGCCAACGGTAGCGAGGGCGTCTCCCTACCCGGTGGACCGCGTGACGAGGTCTATCGCCAGATCACGGGAGCATCGGTGACGTCGCCGTAGGCGAAGGTGCTGTCGGCGCCGCCGGCCGTCACCGAGTTGCGCAGGTACCACACGCCGGAGCGGGTGACGCCGGGGCTGTCGATGCCGTCGCCGTTCCAATCGCCCGTGATCGGATGGTCGGTGCTGTTGCCGTAGGCGAAGGCCGACGTCGCCGCGCCGCCGGACGGCGTCGAGCGGATGTACCACGTACCCGCTCGCCACACACCGATGCCGTCAGTGCTGTCGCCGTTCCAGTCGCCGACGAGCGGAGTGTCGCCCTGGTCGCCGAAGGCGAACACGACATCTGCCGCTCCGGTGCTGTTGGTGTTGCGCAGGTACCAGGTCCCGCCCCGGAAGACCCCGACGGTATCGACGCCGTCACCGTTCCAGTCGCCGCATACAGGGACGTCGCCGGGGTTGCCGAAGGCGAACACGTTCGTGGCAGGACCGCCGGCGGCGTTGCTCAGGTAGAACACGCCGTTGCGGTAGAGGCCGGGGGTCTTGGTGCCGTCGTTGTTCCAGTCGCACGCCAGCGGTACGTCGCCGGGGTCGCCATAGCCGAAGCTCGACTGGGCCCCGCCGGTCGTCAGCGACTGGCGCAGGTACCAGCCTCCCGCGCGGAACACGCCGGGCTTGGACGGCGGCTTGTTGGTCGACGTCGGCGGCGTCGTCGTGGTCGTGGAGGGCTTGACGGTCGTGGTGGTCGTCGTGGTGGGCGGCCGCGTCGTCGTGGTGGGCGGCCGCGTGGTTGTGGTCGTCGTTGGCGGAGTCGTCGTCGGTGGCGTCGTTGTGGGTGGCGTCGTCGTCGGTGGCGTGGTGGTCGACGTGGTGCCCGCCGCCGACGCCAAGAACGAGCTGTTGGCCGTGTTCCAGTGGTTCGAGAGGTAGTTAACGCTGGGGGGCGTGCCCGCGTAGAAGTAGTCGTCGTGGTTGCAGTCGAAGCGGTTCTCGTGGCTCGAGTCCGTGCACACGATCTGCATGGTGCTGCCGGAGCCGTCGTCGTAGCACATGCGGTCGTAGCGGTCCCAGCAGTGGTTGTACTGGGTCGAGTGCGGCGCCGACTTCTGCACGCCGCCGAGGGTGTGCATCAGTTCGTGGGCCTCGATGGACTGGCCCGACAGGCCCCAGCAGCCGTTGTCGACCCGGGCGAATTCGCCCGCCACCGACGAGGCGCCGTTGCTCACGTTGCTCTGCGGTGCGGAGTCGTCGCCGTACACCTGGGCGATGCCGCAGTAGACGTTGGCGTCGACCCAGACGAGGTACTTGCGGTCGGGCCGGTTGTAGCCGGCGTTGCGCAGGTCGTTGATGGTGTTGGCGATGCTGTCGTCGCCCCCGGCGGTGAGCTGCACGTCGAGGACCGACAGGTTGCACGCCGAGTCGGTCACATAGCGAACGTGACGGACGCCGCCCGTCTCGCCGGCGCTGGCATTGAACACGGTGTCGACCTGCCCCGCCCACTGGCTGATCGACGGGGCCACGGTGGCGTAGCGGTCGGCGACGTCAGAGGCGTGGGCGTAGATCGCCTGCACGCGGTTCCCGCTCACGCCGTCGCCGTAGCACTGGATCCCGGCCGTTGCGTCGGCAACCGACGGCGACCCGGCGACAGTGTCGCCGGCCGTGCGCGCCTTGTTGGGCATCCACTTGCGCCGCACGTCGATGCCGACGGGGGCCCGGTCGGGTCCGTGGGTACAGGCGTTGTCCGCAGTGAGCAGGGTGAACTCCCCGTTGCAGCGCGCCCCCGGCTTGCTGGTCAGGAGGCCGGCGTAGTTCAGGCCCATCTCCTCGGGCGTGCGAGGAGCGGCTGGCGCCGTCGTCGTGGTCGGCGAGGGAGTGGCGCCTGCAACATCGGTGACGCCGAACACCCCAGCCGACACGATGGCGACCAACGTCAATGTGAAGAACCGGCGCAACTGAAGCGTCCTCCGAGGATCCGGGTACGGACCCTTTGTCGGACGCGCTCAGCGACGTCTTGAGTGTCACCGCCCGGTCGGGCGGGGCGTTCTAGTGCTGGGGCACTACTTCCTCAGTCGCCGCGCCCGGCTGCTCGGGCGTGTCCGCCTTCAGCACGGCGAGCTCTTCGGCGAGCAGTCGGGTGCGCTCCTCGAGCCGCGACAGCTCCCACGAGAAGTGGATGACGACAAGGAACAGAAGGGTGATGGCGCCGAGGAAGAACGTCGCCGGCCCGTAGGTGACGCCGAGCCAGATCGACACCCGGTCGAGCAGCTGCGGCGAGGCGGCAAGAGGCACGAGCACCAGTCCAGCCGTGAGCCACAGGAGCGAGTACTTGGCCCGCAGCTGGCGGCGCCGCACCATCCGCAGGATGAAGAGCAGGCTCGACAGGGTGACCAGCAGGACGAAGATGTGGCCCTTGGTGCTCACGCGACCGCCTTGTTGAGTTGGCGCCGCCGCAGCGACGCGGTGGTGACCATGATCACGAGGGTGCGGACGTAGTGGTACATGAGCTTGACGTTGCGGTTGGACGGCGTTCCGCCTTGGCGCGGGTGCATGTGCACGGGCACCTCGACCACCCGGTGGCCCTCGTAGCAGGCGAGCAGCAGCGCTTCGACTGTGTCGCCCAGGTACTCGACGGGGTAGTTGTCGGCGAAGAACTCGACCAGCGGGCGTGAGAACGCCCGGAACCCCGACGACGTGTCGGAGAACCGCTGGCCCGAGAGGAACTGCACGCTCAGGCGCAGGATGCGCATGGCCCCCGACCGCACCCGGCCGGTGGTGTAGGTGCGGGCCTCGTGGGCGAACCGACTGCCGACGACCATGTCGGCGCCGCCGTCGAGGGCGGCGAGCAAGGTCCCGATCTGGTGGGCGTCGTGCTGGCCGTCGGCGTCGAACTGGACGACGCGGTCGTAGTCGTGGCCCACGGCGTACCGGAACCCGGTCTGCAGCGCCCCGCCGACCCCCAGGTTGAACGGGAGCGGGGCCACCCGCACGCCGGCCCGGCGGGCCACGGCCGCCGTCCCGTCCGTCGACCCGTCGTCGACGACGAGCACGTCGAACTCGGGCACGACGGCCCGGAGTTCGTGGAGGACGCCGGGGAGCGCGTCCTCCTCGTTGTACGCAGGCAGGATGAGCAGCGTTCGCACCCGGCGCTCGGCAGTGGCGTCAGCGGAGATGCGCCATGCTAAGTGCCGGGCGGGCTCAACGACCGGATTGACGGAGGCGCAGGCCAGGTACCGGCTTGAAGTCGCGGGCGTTCATGGTGTGGAGCGAGAGCGAGTGCACCAACGCCGTCGCTGCGATGAGGGCGTCGGGCACACGAAGCCGGGGAAGCTGACGGCGCAGCACGCCGACCCGGTCGGCGACCCGGCGGTCCACCGCCAGCTCGTCCATCCCGGCCAGGAGGCGTCGGACAGTGGGCTCGCCGTCGTCGCACCCCCCAGAAGCGGCGGATCATGCGCGTTCAGGTGATGTCGGCGACGATCACCGCGGTGGCGTGATCGGCAAGTCGCGCCAGATCAACCGGGTCGGTCGTCGCCACCACGGCCCCACCTGCGAGGTCCGCCACTGCAATGACGAAGGCGTCGACGGCGACGTCCGATCCGGCATGCACCGCGCCGAGCAACTGCCCGGCGCGAACCCCGACCCGGGTATCGACGGGGTGGACCTCGACCCGTTCACGACGGAGTCCAGCGAACACGGACGCGTCGGCCGATCGTCCATCTACGACCTCAGCCAGCACTGCAGCGACGGTGGCGACAGCCAATTCACGCCGGCGCATCTCGGCGACGAGAGCACGGACCCGATCGCGCCGCCCAGCAGGGCCATGGGTGATGGCCGAGAGCGCCTCGCTGTCGAGCAACAGCATCAGCCAGCTCGACGAGATTTGGGGCCGGATCGACGCCGCGCCGCGTCCCAACTGTCGACGATCTGCGCCGCCCACTCCAAGGTTTCCGACGGCACCGGACCGTGCTCGCGCTCCATCTCAGCCAGCCATTCGTCGACCGAAGCGAGATGGCGCAAACGTGTCAGAAATGCTCCGACCGCCGAGTCGATAGCAGCGGACAGGCTGCGCCGTCCGACGCGGGTGCGCAACTCTTCGAGCTGAGCCGCGTCGAGCGTGAGGGTTACTTTCTCCTTCGGCATGACCGTGTAGTAGTACCTTTATACTGCCCTCCCGGGGCGCCCCCCGACCGTCTCAGCAGACGGTGCCCGGGCAGCGCCACGTCACACATCAGCTGGGTCCAACCGGCGTCTCCGCCGCTACAGAAG